>JBJTHX010000419.1:0-12706 GCA_046094745.1 Planctomycetia bacterium | reverse complement strand
CCGCTTGATGCCGTCGGCCAGGCTCTCCCGGCAGCCGTAGAGGTTGTCGAACTTGCTCTTCGTGCAGGAGTCGTTGACGTTGATCGCCGGGAGCTTGAGCTCGCCGTTCTCGTGCATCTGGTAGAGCCGGTGGACGCCCGTCGTGGTCTCCTCCGACAGGCCGCGGATGCCGCCGATCAGTTCGGGGAACTTGGTGTGCACCATGGCGGTCAGGTCGCCGCCGTCGTCGAGGATCATGTTCAGCGGCTCGCCGCCCGGGAAGAACAGCGTCTGCTCGATGCACCAGTCGAACTCCTCGTTGTTCATCCCCTTCCAGGCGTAGACGGGGATGCCCGCCTTGGCGATGGCCGCCGCGGCATGGTCCTGGGTCGAGAAGATGTTGCAGCTGCTCCAGGTGACCTCCGCCCCCAGGTCCTTGAGGGTCTCGATGAGCACGGCCGTCTGGATCGTCATGTGCAGGCAGCCGGCGATCCGGGCCCCGGCCAGCGGCTTCGAGCGGCCGTACTTCTGCCGCAGCGCCATCAGGCCGGGCATCTCGTTCTCGGCGAGCATGATCTCCCGGCGGCCCCAATCGGCGAGCGACAGATCGGCGACCTTGTACGGCAGGCGGGTTTCGACGTGGGCCACGGAAAGACTCCTTCGATGGGACGGCTGGTTCGGAACGCCCAAATCTTAGCCGTCCCGTCCGATCCGCAAAGGGTTCGCGGCTAGCGGGCCGGCAGTCCGAGGGCCCGGCGGGCCGCCGCGACGAAGGCCCGCACGCGGTCGGCATCCTTGCCGCCCGGTGCCGACTCCACGCCGCTGGCGGCATCCACCGCCCGGCAGCGGCTGGCAGTCATGGCAGCGGCCACGTTGTCGGGCGTCAGGCCGCCGGCCAGGGCGAGGGGCACGGGCAGGGGTTCGGCCCGCGCCACCGCCGCCCAATCGGCCTGCTCGCCCGTGCCGCCCAGGCTGCCCGCGGCGGCATTCCCCGAGACGGCCGCGTCGACGAGCGCCATGGCGGGGGCCGCGCCGGCCGCCGCCGCCCGGGCGATCCAGCGGCGGGCGGTCGCCAAGGCGTCGGCACCGGTTGCGTCGAGCCGCACCGCGCGGATCACGGGAATCCCCGCCAGCGCCGCGCAGAGTTCCGGAGGATCGACCGGGGCGGCAGCGTTCCGCTCGAACAGGTGGCCATGGAGCTGGACGGCGTCGAGGCCGACGGCCTCGACGGTGGCGCGGACTTCATCGGCCGAGGCGCCGGCGAACACGCCGACTTTGAGCACGCCCCGCGGCACGGCGGCGGCCACGGCCCGCGCCGCGGCCACGTCGAGCTGGCGTGGCGAGCCGGCCACGAAGTTCAGCCCCACCGCGTCGGCGCCCACGGCGGCAACCAGCGCCGCGTCGCGTGGCGTGGTGATCCCGCAGACCTTCACGTGGAACAATGCGTCGTGCATCCGCGCCTCGAGCGGGGCCACCGGTGGCGGCGGCACAACCCGCGCGACCGCGCGCCGGCGTGCTGCTTTCCCGATCCGGAAAGTCTACGCCGCCGTCAGATGGTGCAGGAACCCGACCCCGATGGTCGACACCTTGTGGTGCGGACGGCACGGGTGGCCGCCGTCCTCCGGGAGCCGCGCACACGATGCACGCCAGACGCCGTCATCCCTCGACCCGCCCCTTCATGGCCGCACCGCGGACGCAGTTCTATCACCCGGCCAAGGGCATCGAGGCCGCAGTGACCGGCACGGAGCGGGCGATCCGCCGGGCCGAGGGCGTGGCGCTGGTCGTCGGGCCGCCGGGCACCGGCAAGTCGCTGCTCCTGGCCCTGGTGGCGGATCGGGTCCGCGACGACTTCGACGTGGCGCTCCTCTCGGGCGCGCGGATCTGCACGCGGCGGGCGCTGTGGCAGGCGATCCTGGCCGAGATTGGCGAGCCGTACCGCGGCATCGACGAGGCCGAACTGCGGATCGCGCTCGTGGAGCGGATCCGCGGCCTGGCGGCGACGGGCTCGGGGCTCGTCGTGCTCGTCGACGAGGCCCAGACACTGCCCCTGCGACTCGTCGAGGAACTGCGGCTGCTGACCAACGTGCCCACGCCCTTGCCCGCGGTGCACATCGTGCTCGCCGGCTCGACGAAACTCGAGGAACTGCTCGGCCTGCCGCGGATGGAGAGCCTCGCCCAACGGATCGCGGTCCGGAACTACCTCGAGCCGCTCGACCATGCCGAGACGGCCGCCTACCTTCGCACCCAGATGAAGGTGGCCGGCCTGGACTGGGCCGCGACCTTCGCCCCCGGCTGCAACGACGCCGTGTTCACCGCCACCGACGGCGTGCCCCGGCTCGTCAACCAACTCTGCGACCACGCCCTGATGCTCCGCGGTGAAGCGACCCGGCCCGTCTCGCCCACCGACATCGCCGCGGCCTGGCGCGACATCCAGCGGCTGCCGGCCCCGGCCGCCGTGGACCACGCCGCCACCGAGCGGGCGGCCACGATCGAGTTCGCCGGCGACGCTGCGGCGGCCCACGAGCCCTTCGACCACGAGCCCGGCGGCCTGCAGGTGCTCGAGTTCGGCAGCCTCGACGACGCGGGGGCCGACGGCGACGGCGGTCTGCCGATGGCCGCAGTCGGCAGCCCGGAATCCAGCGACCCGTGGAGCGGCCCCGAGGTGGAACTGGTGTTCGACGGCTCGGGCGACCCGTTCGCAGAGTACTTCGAGCAGGAGCGGGCCGCCGTGGAGCGGTTCCGGATGCGGGGCCCCGCCGACTTCCGCGACTGCCGGCTCGTCGTCAGCCGCGAGGGGGATTCGCTCGGCCGCCAATTGGCCGCCTGCGAGCGGATCGAACTGCCGGCGCTCGCCGCGGGCAGCGCAGCCAGCCCTGAGACTCATGAAGCGGTCGGCTCACAGGCCAGTGCCGACCCCGACGACTCCGACATGGTCGTGATCGAGGAGGACCTCGACGAAGCGCCGTGCGGCCGGCCCGTGGTCGTGGCCGTCCGCCCCGGCGACTATCGCAGCCTCTTCGCCCGGTTGCGCCGCGGCGACGGCGCGGGCCAGCCGCGGGCGTGACCCGGCGCGGCGGCGAAGCCACAATCCACTCCGTGATTCTTCCCGCCGGCACCGCCGACATCGCCTCCCGTGCCGACTGGCCGCCCGGCCGCACGCTCGTCGTGGCGGCGACCTACGAGGAGCGGGCCAACATCAATGCCCTCGTCGACCGCGTCCTGGCCGCGGCCCCGGACCTGCAACTGCTCGTCGTCGACGACGACTCGCCCGATGGCACCGGTGCGGCCGCCCTGGCCCGCGCCGCGCGGGAGCCGCGGCTGCACGTGCTGGTGCGGCACGGCCGCCGCGGCCTCGGCGGGGCGATCCTCGAGGGCTTCGACCTCGCCGCCCGGCACGGCTTCGACATCGCCGTCAACATGGACGCCGACCTGAGCCACGATGCCGACGACATCCCGCGGCACCTGGCGGCACTGGAGCCGGCGGGGGGCCGGCCGGCCGACGTGGTGGTCGGCTCGCGGCGAGTGAGCGGGGGACGCACGCTCGGCTGGCCCCTCTGGCGGCACGTGGTGAGCCGGCTCGTGGGCTGGTTCACCCGCCGGATCGTCGGCGTCCCGGTGCGCGACGCCTCGAGCGGCTTTCGGGCGGTCCGCCTGGCGACCTTTGCCCGGGTGCCGCGGCCGCTCGCGACCGGCTACACGTTCCTGGAGGAGATGCTCTGGAAGGTGCACCGGGCCGGGGGCCGGATCGTCGAGGTGCCGATCACGTTCACCGATCGCGAGCAGGGATCGAGCAAGGCCGGCCTCCGCGAATCGCTCGTCGGCGGCTGGCGGCTCCTGCGGCTGGCCGCCGCGGCCCGGCTGGGCCGCTGATCACCGCTGCAGCGGCATCGGACCGAGCGTCGGCGACTCGGGCAGCGCGAGTTGCAACTGCCCGCCTGGTGGCGGGGCCGGCTGCTGCGGGGCAGCCTTCTCACCAAGCGCGACGGCCAGGCTCTCCTTGGCGTCCTTGAGGTTCGGATCGATCGCCAGCGCCTTGCGGAAGGCCTCGACGGCCCGCTCGGTGTCGCCGTTCTTGAACAGGGCCACGCCGTAGTTGTTCCAGATCGCCGGGTTCTGCGGCATCTTGTCGAGAAGGAGCCGATAGTTGTCGGCAGCGTCGCCGAAGAGCCCGGCCGCGGCCAGGGCGTTGGCGAGGTTCACGTGGATCGCCGGCACGTGCGGTGTCACGCGGCAGGCTTCGCGGAACTGCTCGATCGCCAGGTCCATCTCCCGCTTGGCGGCCGCGGCGTCGCCCCGCTGGGCGGCCATCTGCGCCCGGGCGGAATGGGTCGTGCCCAGGTTATTGTGCGTCTCGCCGAGGTCGGGACGCAGCCGCGTCGAGTTCTGGAAGTGGAAGTGGGCCGCCTCCACGTCGCCGCGGGCGAACTTCTTGGCGCCGAGCCGGTTATGAGCCTGCCAGCAGCCGCACCGCGGGTAGGTGCAGGGGCTGGGATGACCCGCGATCGTGTGCGGCCAGAGCGTCTCCTCGCCGGCCCACACGTGGGCGTAGCGGAACGACGCCAGCCCGAGCACCGCGAGCAGGAGGGCCGCCACGCCCAGCGCCGCCGGCTGCTCCGCCCGGCTCAACTTCGCGTAGGCGGTGGCGACGGCCGCGCTGCCGAAGGCGATGAACCCGATCATCGGCAGGTAGAGGAAGTGGTCGGCCACCCAGGTGATCCGCATGTAGGAGATCGTCACGAAACCGAGGATCGGGAAAAGCATGAGCACGAAGAAGCCGAACACGAAGAGCATGTTCCGCTGCCAGGTGGGCAGCTCGGCGGTGCCGCGGTGGCTCCACAGCCACCACACGGCGCCGCCGATGATCGGCCACGGCAGGAACTGCCAGACCTTCGGCGGCTCGACGTCCCAGCGCGGGTAGATCGTCAGCAGTTCGAACGGCCAGACGGACTTCCACACGTAGTGCAGGATCGACATGCCGGCCAGGGCGAACCGCTGCGCCAGGCCGCCGAGTGTGCGGAAGTCACCGACGAGGATCGTCTCCGAACCGATCGCCTTCTCGTGCTGAAACTTGATCGTCATCAGGCCGAGCACGAGCGAGATCAGGAAGAACGGGACGCTCGCGATGATGTCGCGGGCCTTCACCTCCCCGTGCTTCCACCATGCGTAGAGCAGCAGGACGAATGGAAACATCACCATCGACGTCTTGGCGAACATGGTGAACAGGTAGAGCACGACCGCGGCGGCGTAGAACCGCAGCGCCCGGGGTGACTCCTTGTCGGACTCGTCGTACCGGACATAGGCGGCCGCGGCCAGCATGAGCAGCGGCATGGAGAGCGTGTTCTTGAACTCGGAGACCCAGGCGACCGACTCCACCGCCACCGGATGGATGGCGAAGATCAGGCCGCCGAGCCAGGCACCCGGCAGCCGCATCACGTGCAGCAGCCGCCAAAACGCCAGCGCGCCGAGGATGTGGAACACGATGTTGACGACGTGGTAGCCGGTCTGGTTCATCCCGAAAAGATGCCATTGGATCCAGAAGCCGGTGCCGGTCAGCGGCCAGTAGTCGGCGCCGTCCGGCCAGATCCAGTGCTTGTAGAAGTTCCACGGCCCCTGCGCGACCGCGTTTTGGGTGATCGCCTGGTCGTCGTCCCAGAGCCAGTCGCCGTGGTAGGTGGGCGAATAGATCCAGAGCGTCGCGAGCACGAGGATCGCGATCTCGAAGATGAACTCGCGCCAGGCGGCCGGTGGTGCAGCACCGCTCTCCGGCGGCGCCGCGGCCAGCGTGGCGGGCGCGGCGGGCCGGGCATCCCGGCGGTAACGCGGTGGGCGACGGATGGTTCCCATACCCCCCTGAATCTACGTTCAAACCGCCATCAAACAAAGCACCCGTTCAGGGCTGGCCTTTCCGCCGGGCCAGCAGCCGCTCGAGGGCCTCGGCATGCGGCCGCTCCATGGCCATGACCGCCACGCGTTCCATGGGGCTGGCCAGCCGCGGTTCCGCGGCCAGGGCCTTGTCGAGGGCCTCGGCCGCCTCGGCCGCCCGCCCCTGGTCGTCGAGCACGAGCGCGAGCGTCGCCCAGGCCTCGCCCCGCTCGCCGCCCGAGAGCTGCACCGCCGCGCGGGCCGCCTGCTCGGCCTCCACCAGCCGGCCCGCCTCCCGCAGCGCCTCGGCCAACCCCGCGGCCGCCGTGAAGGACACGGGGTTCTTGCGGAACGTGTCGGTCCACAGGGCGAGCGAGCCCGTCCACACCCGCTGCCGCGCGGTGCAGCCGACCGCCAACACCGCGATCAGGGCGGCGAAGCCCAGGGCGGCGTTGCGTCGCAGGGCGTCGCGGCCGCGGAGCCACGGCGCGTCGAGCAGGCAGCCGGCGGCGAGCGCCACGCCGGCCAGCGGCAGGTAGAGGTAGCGGTCGGCGGCGGCGCGGTAGATCGGCACGAGGTTGGCGACCGGCAGGAGCGGCAGGACGATCACCGCCACCGCCACCGCGAGCCGCCGGTCGCGGCGGATGCCGAGCAACGCCGCCAATGCGCAGCCGGCGACGATGACGAGCGACACCGGCATCGGCAGGTGCCGGGCCGAATACAGCCCGTAGTCGGCACACTGGTTGACCGGGGCCACGATGAGCTGCGCATAGAGGGCGAGAATCCGCGGCACGACCGTCAGGGCCGTCGCCAGGGAGCCGCCGGGATATTCGGGCCGATACTCGAAGATCCTCGAGGGGACCACCTCCAGGCGGAACCGCAGCGCGAGAAAGACGGCAACCGCCGCCGCGCCGCCGCCGATCGCGGCGGCCCAGAAGCGGCGCGGTTCGCCGCGGCGAAAGCACCACCAGTACGCGGCGAGGATCGCCGGGGCGGCCACGCCCGATTCCTTGCTGCCGATCGCCAGCAGGCAGCAGCCGCCGATGGCGACCGCCCGCCACGGATCGCCGCTCGTGCCGCGCGGCTCGTGCCGCATCGCCACGAGCAGGGCGGCGAGCGTGAAGCACGCGGCGAGCAGGTCTTCGCGGAACGATGGCTCGCACACGGCCTCCGTCACCAGCGGATGCACGGCGAAGAAGACCGCCGGCAGGATCGGGCCGGCGGCCGCGAGCCACGGCGCGGAGGCCGCGGTCTCCGGCCCGCCGGCCCCGACCCGCTCCGCGAGCAGCCTGCGGCCCACGGCCCACACGAGCACCACGTTGGCCGCGTGCAGGAGCACGCTCGAGAGGTGGTAGCCGAAGGGATCCCGGCCCCAGACCGCGGCGTCGAGCATCAGCGAGGCCAGGTTCACCGGCCGGTTGAAGTCGAGCACGTCCATGCCGAGCGTCTGGAACGTGAGCACCGGCCACCAGTTCTGCGGGTCGTGCAGGAACGGGTCGGTGAGCACCTGGAGCCGGGCGTCGTAGACGAAGTCAGCGGAGAGCGTGGGGATGAAGGCGGCCAGCGTCACGCCCGCGAGCAGGGCGGCCGTCCGCCAGGGGTGGTTCCGATCGGGCGTGGGCGAAGCGGTTTGCATGGCGGGCGGACGGGATTCCTGGCCGGCTTTCCCGACCCCAACCGGCGGCCGCCGTATGGTAGTGTTCCTTGCGGATGCATCGAATACCGCCGCGGTCTTTCCTGGCATGAAGGCCTCCACGATCCGCTTCGTCGACCGCTGGCTCGGCATTCCGGCCTGTGCCCTGCTCACGCTCTGGCGGCGGCTGTTCGATCGGCGCCGCGGCACCGGGCCCGTGCGCCGGGTCCTGTTCCTCAAACTGGTGGAGCAGGGGGCCACCGTGCTCGCCTGCCCGGCCCTGCGGCGGGCCGTGGAGCGGGTCGGGGCCGAGAACGTGTTCTTCATGGTCCTCGAGGAGAACCGGCCGATCCTCGACATGCTCGAGATCGTGAGGCCCGAGAACGTGATCGTGATTCCGAAGGGCGGCCTGCTGGCGACCCTCGGCGGCCTGATCGCGGCGGTCGCGTGGGCCCGTCGCGAGCGGATCGACTCGGTGCTCGACTTCGAGCTCTTCGCCCGGTCGTCGGCCGTGCTCGCCTATCTGACCGGCGCGGGGCGGCGCGTCGGCTACCACGCCTACAACGGCGACGGCCCCTGGCGGGGCGATCTGCTGACGCACCGGCTCGTCTACAGCCCGCAGGTGCACACGCTGCGGGCCATGCTCGCGCAGACCGAGGCGCTGTGGCTCGATCCGGCCGGCCTGCCGGCCCTCGGCATCGACGTCTCCACGCTCGACGAGTCGATCGTCCGGTTTCGTCCCTCGGACGCGGAGGTTGCGGAGGTGCGACGCACGCTCCACGACCTCACCGGGGACCGCGGGCCCGGGCCGCTCGTCCTGCTCAATGCCAACGCCAGCGACCTCATCCCGCTGCGGAAGTGGGAAGGCGATCGCTACGTAGCGCTTGCCGGCCGGCTCCTGGCGGATGACCCCCGCCTGACGATCGCCTTCACGGGCGCGCCGTCCGAGGCGCCGCCGATCGAGGCGCTCGTCCGGCAGGTCGGCGATCCGCGGTGCGTCTCCATGGCGGGTCGGACGACGATGCGGCAACTGCTCGTGCTCTACTCCCTTGCCGACGTGCTCGTCACGAACGACAGCGGGCCGGCCCACTTCGCGGCGCTCACCGACGTCGACATCGTCACGCTCTTCGGCCCGGAGACGCCGCGGCTGTGGGGCGTGCTCGGGCCGCGGAGCCACGTGATCTCGCTCGGCCTGCCCTGCACGCCCTGCGTCAGCGCCTACAACAACCGCCTCTCCTCCTGCCGCAACAACCTGTGCATGCAGGGGATCACGGTCGAGCAGGTGCTTGGCGTCGTCCGCGGCGTGCTGCACGGGCGAACGCCGGCCGCCTCACGGGCGTGACGTGCGGATCCGGTCGACGATGTTCGTCGTCGATGCGTCGGCGACGAAGACGGGCGTCACCACCCGTCCGCCGCGGGCCGTGACGATGTCGCCGCCGACGACGTCCTTGCCCGCGTAGTCTCCCCCCTTCACGAGCACGTCGGGCTCGAGCGCCCGGATCAGGTCCAAGGGCGTGTCCTCGGCGAACTCGCAGACGAGGCCCACCGATGACAGCCCGGCAACGACGGCGAGCCGCTCACTGGCCGGCACGAACGGCCGCGGCGGGCCCTTGAGCCGGGTGACCGACGCGTCGGAGTTCACGCCGACGACGAGCAGGTCGCATTCCTGTGCGGCGGCCTCGAGGAGCGCCACGTGGCCATGATGCAGGATGTCGAAGCAGCCGTTCGTGAATCCGATCCGCTTGCCCTCCGCCCGGGCCTGCCGCACGGCAGCCTCGAGTTCCGCCCGGCCCACCACCTTGCCGCGGGCGGTGGCCGCCTGCCGGTGGATCGCCTCCTCGACCTCGCTCCAGGCGATCCGCGCCGTGCCGATCCGCGACACCTGCAGGCCGGCGGCGGTGTTGGCGAGGAAGCAGGCCTCGCGGAGCGGCATGCCCTTGCCGAGCGCCACGGCGAGCGTCGCCACGGCCGAGTCGCCGGCCCCGGTGACGTCGAACACCTGCTTCGCCTGCGTGGGGATCATCGCCGACTCGCGCGGGCTGACGACGACCATCCCCTGCTCGCCGAGCGTGACGACCGCCGAGTCGATGGAGAACCGCTCGCGCAGCAGCCTGGCGGCCCGCAGCCCGTCGTCCGGCCCGCGGATGGCGAATCCGGTGACGGCGGTCGCCTCGGCTCGATTCGGCGTGATCACCGTCGCCTGGGCATACTTCGTGAAATCCTGGCCCTTCGGGTCGACGATCACCGGGATGCCCTTGCCGCGGGCCGCCTCGATCACGGCCCGGCAAACGGCCTGGTCGCAGGCGCCCTTCGCGTAGTCGGAAATCACGGCCACGTCGGCCGTGGAGACGAGCCGCACGCAGCGGCTGACGAGTTCCGCCCGGACGCCGGCGTCGTCGAGGACCGCCTCCTGGTCGAACCGCGCGATCTGGTTGTGGCCCGCGAGGAGCCGCGTCTTGACGGTCGTGGGAATCGACCCGGTCACCACGAGTTCACCGCAGCCGACGCCGTCGGCCTCGAGCACTTCCCGCAGCTGGCGACCCGCCTCGTCGGTGCCGACCGCGGCCAGGAGCACGGCATGGCCCCCCATCGCCGCCACGTTCACCGCCACGTTCCCCGCGCCGCCCGGGCGGAGGAAGGTCTGCCGCACGTTGAGAATCGGGACGGGCGCCTCCGGGGAGACGCGGTCGACCGAACCGGTGAAATACCGGTCGAGCATCAGGTCGCCCACGACGAGGATGCGCGGCGCGGCCGACTCGCCCCGCGGCGGCGCGGACGCGCGGCCGGGCCCGTCGTTTTCCGGAGTCTGGCGTGGAGTGCGGGCGGCGTGCATCGAGAGAAGTCCCTGGCTTCGAGTATGCCTCGGCCGACTCGCGCCGTCACGGGCAGCATGCCGCCCGGGCTTCCCGGGTAGATTATTGACCTATGACACATCGGTTCACGAGCAGCAGAGCCACATCCCCGTCGCGCTGCGACGGCAGACCATGACTCGTTCATTCGAACCTCGATAGTCGCATGGATTCCCACCTCCCAGCACCGCAGGCGATCTTCCTCGACCGCGACGGCACGCTGATCGAGAACAGGCATTACCTCGTCTCGCCGGAGGGCGTGGTGCTGCTGCCCGGCGTCCGCGAGGCGCTGGCGCGGG
This sequence comes from Planctomycetia bacterium, assembly GCA_046094745.1. GTDB lineage: Bacteria > Planctomycetota > Planctomycetia > Pirellulales > UBA1268 > QWPN01. Next base: position 2,084 of record JBJTHX010000419.1, on the reverse strand, counting down.
CGCGGGCGGCGGCCGCGAAGCTGTTCCTGTTCACGAACCAGTCGGGCATCGGTCGCGGCTACTTCACGCTCGCCGACGTGGAGGCCCAGAATCGCCGCCTCGTGGAGCTGCTCGGACTCGGCGCCGACGTCTTCGCCGGCGTCTGCGTGGCGCCCGAGCGGCCCGACGAGCCGCCGGTGTACCGCAAGCCGTCGCCGCGTTTCATCGAGGAAACGCTCGCCGCCCACGGCCTCGCCGCCGGGGCCGCGTGGATGGTGGGCGATTCACCGGCCGATTGGGAGGCGGGGATCAACGCCGGTATCCGCACGGCCGCGATCGTCGCCGATCCCGCCGCGGATCCGCACCGCGAGCGGCGCGGCGAACTCGGCATCGATGCCTACGCGAGCCTGCGCGACTGGGCGGAGGCGGTGTTCGTCACTCGAGGATGATGCAGGCCAGGTCGCCGGTTGCGTTGCGGATCGGCGGCTTCGTGAAGCCCAGCTCGAGGAGCGCCTCCTCGACGCCCCGGCCACGGTCGGGGAACCCGTTGCGGTTGATGTAGATGGCCGAGAAGCCCAGCCGTTTCAATTCATCCACGGCCGCCCGGGCGTTCGCCGGCTTCACCCGGATCACACCCGCCTGTTGGTCGATCGCCGCTCCCTCGAAGAACTTCGCCTGCACGGCCGGCTGCCACTTCTCCCGTTCGCGGCCCTTCATCGAACCGAACGAGTAGCGGAGGTTCTTGCTGTAGAGGTAGGGCCGGAAGTGGTCGTACGGCGGCACGCCCGGAATCGGCGACTCCGGAAACTCCATCACGGGCATCTGGAACACCATCGCCCCGCCGGGCAGCGCGGCCTCCATCTTCTCGGTGAACTCCCGGTCGGACGCGACCTGGCGGGCGATCGTGGCCGTCTCATCGGCCGTTGGCGGCCGCGGCACCTGGTCCCAGAGGATCACGACGCAGGCGCAGACGGCCCCGGCCAGCCATCGACAATCGGTGGCTCCGGCGGGCCGCGTTCGCTCCGCCTCTGCCTGCATGGCCGACAGCCGCCGGGCGGCCCAGAGCAGCGTGATGGCGAGGATCACGATGCTGTAGCGACAGCCCCCGCGGAACATGGTAAAGCCGGTGGTGGCCGCGAGCAGGGCGTTGAGGCCGCCGGTCGTGAACATGAGCACGATCCACAGCACCTGCCAGGCCTCCATCGGCACGTCCTTCTCGCGGCCGGTGATCATGCAGCGGAGGGACGTGACCGCTAGCCAGACGAGGCAGGCGAGGCCCACGATTCCCTGGTAGGAGGCGCCTTCGTCGAGGAGCGGCGCTGCCTGCCGGTGGGCCTGGGAGAACTTCGCAAACGCGTCGAAGCGGTGCGTCACCGGCGGAATGAAGAGATCCTTGATCTTGAGGCCGTAGATCTCGAGCCACTTGTATTCGCGGACGAGGGCCCCCTCGTTCGGCCCGTGGGCGAGTTTGTAGGTCCAGGTGTCGACGTTCATCAGGGCGAAGGCAATCGCCGCGGCGCCGATCACGGCGAGCGCGGAAAGGAAGGCCTGGCGATTGCGGTTCCGCAGCCACTGGACACCGGCGCCGAGCAGCGTGAGCTGGCAGAGGGCGTTGGTGAAGTAGGGGTTCTGCAGGCCCGTCAGGAAGCCGATGCCGCTGGCCTGCCAGAATTGCTGTGATCGGGGCACGATGCCCGGCGTGGTCGACACCCAGCGCCATACGAGCAGGAACAGCGGCACGTGCCACGCAAGCTCCACCGTAAAGTGATGTGGCGACTGGGCGAAGATAAACGGCGCCAATCCGAATGCGAGGGCGCCGACGAAAGCCCAAGAGCGGGAACAAGCACAAGATCGTGCGACCCAGAAAAACGTGGCTCCGGCCAATATGTGACCCAACAGAAGGCCAACGTTCATGCCGCCAAAAACCCCGAAGACTCCTGCCAGCATCCCGAACAAGGCCCACTGCAGTTCCTCGATGGTCGGCCAATCGTTCCAGTTCGCGGCAAACGGGGCCCCGAGGTCCGGGATCTGCTTCCACAGGCAGGGGATGAACTGACCCCTGGTCCCGGCCTTCATGGCTGCGAAGACATGGATCACATCGCTTT
>JBJTHX010000418.1:0-2877 GCA_046094745.1 Planctomycetia bacterium | reverse complement strand
AGTGGGTGGAGAGCAGCAGCACCCGGATCGCCTCGGGGCGGTGCCGGGCCAGCAGGTGCTTGAACGGCTCGGCGCCCGTCGACTTGGAGATCTTGGTGGCCGCCTGGGCCGCGGCGTCGTCGGCGGCCGCCTCGCCGCGGGGCCGGCCGCCCACCTTCCCGGCCGCAGCGCCCGCCTGCATGAGGCCGTTGTGCATCCAGAAGGTGGCCATCGGGCAGTCGTGGAGCGACTCGCTCTGGGCGATCTCGTTCTCGTGGTGCGGGAAGACGAGGTCGAGGCCGCCGCCGTGAATGTCGAAGTGCGGCCCGAGAATCGCCTTGCTCATCGCCGAGCACTCGATGTGCCAGCCCGGCCGGCCGGGCCCCCACGGGCTCTCCCAGGCCGGCTCGCCCGGCTTGGCCCGCTTCCAGAGCGCGAAGTCGGCGGCCGAACGCTTCCGCTCCGCGGTCGAGCCCCCCTCGCCCTGCGTCTGCTCCACCGAGCGGTTGGTGAGCTTGCCGTAGTCGGCGTCCTGCGCGACGTCGAAGTAGACGTCGCCGTCGCTGGCGTAGGCGCAGCCCTTGGCGATCAGGCCCTCGATGAAGGCGATGATCGTGCCGATGTGCTCGGTGGCCTTGGGCATGACGTCGATGCCGGTCACGCCGAGGGCCGCCAGGTTGCCCAGGTAGTCGGCCGTCATCTCCTCGGCGAGCGCGGCCATCGTGGTCCCGCGGGCGGCGCTCTCGGCGATGATCTTGTCGTCGACATCGGTGACGTTCACGACCCAGGTGACCTGCCAGCCCGAGTAGACGAGGTGCCGCTTGACGGTGTCGAAGATCACCGGGCCGACCATGTGGCCGATGTGGCTCGGCTTGTAGACCGTCGGCCCGCAGAGATACATCCCCACGTGGCCGGGCTTCACGGTCACGAGCGGCGCCTTCTTCCGCGCGAGCGTGCTGTAGACCTCGATCGGGGGCAGTGCGGTGGTCACGTCATTCGGCTCCTGCATGCGTTCCGGGCGTTCGCGGGGCCCGGGGTCGCCCATGCCGTCTCGCCCGGACGTTCGCTACGGCCATCCTGGCCTTCGCTCACTCGATGCTGTCTGCGCTTCGACATCCTGTCTTCGCTGGCCAGCAACGCCGGCTCGACGGCACGGGCAACCCCTGGCAATTCATACCCTGCTACCGTTCGATGAGGGCGACGCACTCCGCGGCGATCGCCTGCTCGTCGCCGATCGGCCCGACCGACTCGCCCGTCTTGGCCTTGAGCCAGACAGCCGCCTCGTCCACGCCGAGCACCTCCGCGATCCGTCGCCGGATCGCGGGCCGATGCGGGAGGATTTTGGGCCGCTGGGCGAAAATCACGCAATCCAGGTTCACGAGCCGCCAGCCGGCGGCCGCGACGCGGTCCATCGCCGCCCGGAGCATGACGGCCGAATCCCGGCCCCGGTTGGCCGGATCGCTGTCGGGGAACAATTCGCCGATGTCGCCCAGCGCCGCGGCGCCGAGCAGGGCGTCGGTGATCGCGTGGAGGAGCACGTCGGCGTCGCTGTGGCCGACGGCCTGGCGGTCGTGGGCGATCGTGACGCCGCCGAGGACGAGCCCGTGGCCCGGGGCGAGCCGGTGCGTGTCGTGTCCGAGGCCGATGCGAAACATGCCGGCGGGTCTCCGGGTGAAGGGCGCAGGCACGTTTTCCCCTATACTCCGGCCATGCACAACTCCGCCGCGAAATCGGGCGCGGTTTCGGCGCCGGACGGCCCCCCCGTGATCGCCGTCTCCGGGCTGGCGAAGCAATACCGCGTCTTCGACAAGCCGGAGGGGCTGCTGGCAAGCGTCCGCGGCCTGTTTCACCGGCCCTCCCGGGTGGTCGAGGCGCTGCGGGGCGTGGATCTCCAGGTCGGCCGCGGGGAGTTCGTCGCCCTGCTCGGCCCCAATGGGGCGGGCAAGACCACCTTCCTCAAGCTGCTCTCCGGGATCATCACGCCCACGCGGGGCTCGGCCCGGGTGCTCGGCCACGTGCCCTGGGAGCGGGCCGACGACTTTCGCCGCCGCTTCGCGCTCGGGATGGGCCAGAGGAACCAGCTGTGGTGGGACCTGCCCGCGGCCGAGAGCTTTCGGCTCCACCGGGAGATCTACCGGATCGAGCCCGACCGCTTCACGCGGATCCACGACGAGCTCGTCGACATGCTCGGCGTGCGGGACCTGATCCTCCGGCCCGTCCGCGACCTCTCGCTGGGCGAGCGGATGAAGCTCGAACTCGTGGCGGCGCTCCTCCACGAACCGGAGGTGCTGTTCCTCGACGAGCCGACGATCGGCCTCGACGTGGTCGCCCAGCACACGATCCACGAGTTCCTCCGCCACGTGCAGACCGAGCGGCGGGTGACCGTGATGCTCACCACGCACTACATGAAGGACGTGGCGGCGCTGTGCGAGCGGCTGGTCGTGATCACGCACGGCGACATCCTCTACGACGGGTCGCTCACCGGCGTCGTCGACCGGTTCACGACGCACAAGATCGTGACGCTCGACTTCGACGAGCCGCCTGATCGGGAGGCCATGGCGCGGTTCGGCGTCCCGTGCGAGCTCCGCGGGCCCCGGGCCGTCCTGCGGATCGACCGCGGGCGGATCGCCGACGTGCTGCCGGCGATCCTCGGCAGCGCGGGCGTCCGCGACGTGTCGGTCGGGGACGTGCCGCTGGAGGAGATCGTCGCGCACGCCGAGCATGTCGACGAGCTCGTCGTGGATCCGCGTGAAGCGGTCGGGCTCGATCCGGTAGAGCTCCCGGAGGAGCCGGAAGCTCTCGGCCGCGACGCGGTCCATCGCCGCCCGGAGCATGACGGCCGAATCCCGGCCCCGGTTGGCCGGATCGCTGTCGGGGAACAATTCGCCGATGTCGCCC
>JBJTHX010000417.1:0-3694 GCA_046094745.1 Planctomycetia bacterium | reverse complement strand
GTCGCGCCGCCCCTGTCCGCTCGGTTCGGCTACGCCTCACCAAGCGGACAGGGGCGATCCCTTGGCAGGGCTACCCAGGTGATAGAAACTGGTTCCATCAGTGGGGGCAGGTCACGAGGTCCGGCGGCGCCGCCGGGCCATGACGGCCGGCGAACTGGGCCGCCTGCTCCTGATCGCCCGTCTCCGGCCGCTGGCGGAGCACGGTCGGTCCACGGTCCGTTCGCCGGGCCGCTCACGGGCCTCCAAATCGCGGGCCACGTGGCAGAAGTCCCCCCTCACGGTCGACACGATCGCCGAGGCGGCTGCGCGTGGGCGATCTGTCGTCCAGCCGGAAAGGGCAGAGCATCTGGAACTGCAGGGCTGGGAGCGGGCCCTCACGTACGAGCTGCTCCTGACCACCGGGATGCGGAAGGGCGAACTCGCGTCGCTGACCGTGGCCGACGTAGACCTGAGCGACGACGCGCCCGCAGTGACCCTCCGCGGTGTCCACGCGAAGAACGGCAAGCGCTCCACGATCCCCCTGCGAACCGACGTCGCCGGTCATGTGCGGGACTGGTTGGCAGACCGGCGGCGGCGACGCCTCGCGGCACAAGGCAAGGTGTTGGCCGCTGATGACCGGCTGGTTCAAATCCCGTCGGGCCTGATCAGGATCCTCGACCGGGACCTTGCGGCAGCCGGGATTCCCAAGGTCGATGAGCGGGGCCGCCGGCTCGAAGTGCATGCCATGCGCACCACGTTCAACACCCAGCTCGCCGTCGCCGGCGTCGACCCGCGGACGGCCATGGCGGCGATGCGGGTCTCGTCGCTCGACCTCGTCCTGAAAACCTACGCCGACGAGAAGCACCTCGACGTCACGAAGGCGGTCAACTTGCTGCCCGCCACGCCCCCGATGCTGGAGGCTGTGGGTTCGAACAATGCCGCCGAGGTCGCCAAGCCCGTTGTACCAATTGTTGTACCAACTTCAGGGTCGGGCGGGTCTGCGGAGGGCTGCGCGGGGTCTCGCAGTCCATCGGGCAAAAAACCCGCCCGCCCGAAGCAGCCGAGAATCTCCCGTGATTCACACGTGATTCGGCCAGAAACAGAAAAGCGGGCGAAGGGACTCGAACCCTCGACATCCAGCTTGGGAAGCTAGCGCTCTACCAACTGAGCTACGCCCGCGGAGCCCTCGAGTTTACCAGATCGCCTGGCCGTTCAAACGACCTGCGCCGCCGCCGCGTAGAATCACCTCCGGCTGCGGCGAACGGCATCGTCGCCCGGCCTCGTCCCGAGGAGTGATTCGCCGATGGCTGACCCCGCCTTCACCCCGGCCCCGCGGCCGGGCCGCTTCCTGTGGTCGCAGGTGCGAGCCTTGCTTGCAGCGCTCACGGTCGCCGCCGTGCTCGGCGTGGCCGCCCTGCCATGGCTGCTTTCCAGCCCCACACGGATCTCGCGGCTCATCGCCGGTGCGGTCCCGGAACTCCAGGGAGACGTGAGGATCGCCTCCGTGCGGCTCGGCTGGACGGGTCCGATCGTGCTCGACGGCGTCTCCATCGTGCCACGCGCCGGCGGTGAGCCGCCGATCCGGATCCGGCGGATCGAAGCGAGCCGTGGCCTGGCCGCCATCCTGCTTTCCGGCGGTGACGTGGGCCGGCTGCGGGTCGAAGGGCTCGAGGCCGACGTCGCCTACGATCAGGAGCACCGCTCGAACCTCGCGGACCTGTTCGTGCCTGCGGAGGCCGCCGCAGGCGGTGCGGCCGCGTCGAGCGACAAGAGACGCGCCCGCAAGAGCCCGCTCCGGCTGCGGCTCGAAGTGGCGGGCGCCATCGTCCGCATGCGCGGCCCGTGGGCGGGGGAGCCCTGGGAGAGCGACCCGATCGACGTGCGGGCCACGCTCGCGCCGGCGGCGGACGGCGACTGGAGCGAGTGGACGCTGGAGCCGGTGCAGTTGCTGGCCGACGCGCGGATGGAGCCGGGCGTGGCCCAGGGCGTGCTCGCCTACATCGCGCCGGTGCTGGCGGATGCCACCCGCACCAGCGGCCGCTTCTCCCTGCGGATCGATGGCGCTCGGTTGCCGGTGGGCGAGCCCGCGGCGGGGCACGTGGCAGGCGTGCTCGCGATGCACGAGGTGGTGCTCGGCCCGGGGCCGTTGGTGGAGCGGCTGTTCGAGGCGTTGCCCGGCCGGTTACCTGCTCCGCCCGCGATCCGGATCACCGACGAGGCGAACGTGAAGTTCCGGCTGGCCGACCGCCGGGTATGGCACGAGGGACTGGAGTTCGGGCTGCCGCTGGCCAAGCCGGGGCAGCGACTCGACGTCAACTCGAGCGGCTCGGTCGGCCTCGACGACAAGTCGCTCGACGTCCGCCTGTCGCTGCCGATCCCGGCCGATCTGCCCCAGGACAAACCGCTGCTGGCGGCGCTGGCGGGCAAGCGGGTGTCGCTGGGCATCGGTGGCTTTCTGGAGAAGCCGAAGGTGAATTTCGACGGCTCGATCAAGGCCACGGCTGGCGAAGTGCTCGGCGATTTTCTCGATCGGGTCCGTGGCGGGAGTCCACCGCGGCCGATTCCGCCGGCCGCGAGCCAGCCGGGCGCCGCGGCGCCGCCGCAGCCGGGCTGGAAGCCCGATGGGCCGCCGGCCGGCGACTCGGCTACGGTTGTTCCTTCCTCGCCGCCGACCGGCGACGCCACTGCCGAGGCGATCGTCGACCTCGTGGGCGGCGTGCTGGAGGAGGTGGCGAAGCGGCGCGCGGAGCGCCGGGCCGCCGAGGCGGCGAATCCCGCGCAGGTGCCGCCGCCGCGGCGTGGCCGGTTGCTCCGCAGGCTGGTGCCACCGCCCGAGCCCGCGGCCGAGCCGACGCCGCCATCGCAGGCCGCGCCGGCGCCGTAGGCAGGCAGATGAGCCCGCCATGAAAAAAGCCGGGCCTTCCCGACGGAAGGCCCGGCCCATGAGATTCGGTTTCGATCCCGGCGCCTCAGGGCAGCCGCCAGCTGCGATCGGAAAACCGGTTCGGCTCAGGTCTTGGCCGGAGCAGCCGGAGCGGCCGGAGCGGCCTCGGTCGGCACGCCCTCGGAGATCACGCCCTCGCCGCCGCAGGCACCGCCGGCGCAACCGCCCTCGACCGCACCGCCACAGCTGCCGCAATCGGCCGCAGCAGCCTCGGCACCGTGGCACTTCTTGGCACGATGACGGGCCAGCAGGCCACCGTGGCACTTCTTGGCGTGGTGGTGGGCGAGCAGGCCGCCATGGCAACGACGGCCACCGTGGCAGCCATGACCGGCGACGGCACCCGAGTCACCGCCGACGAGGGCGATGGCCACGAGCGCGAAGAACATCGCAACCGCAAAACCGAGGAAACGCTTCATCACAGATCTCCACTTGGGGAATCGGAACGCGCTGGGCGTCCTTGAAGCCGTCACGAATTGAAACCCGATCCGGGACGGCCACCGGACCGCAGCGAACCTTGTGGTCTGGAATCACGCGTCGCCCCGGCGTCGGGGCCGCCACCGAGAAGGCAGACTTCCTGGGGAAATCAGCAATCTGGCGAAGGTGTAACGCCTAGGGAAACTAGGCGGCTAGGCTAGCAGCAGATGCCCCGATGTCAAGAAAGATGGGGGTTTTGCGGCGAGAATGCCGGTTTTGCTGCTTCTGCGGACCGTTTTACTGGACTTTCTGGGTCGAAACGTCCCCTCGGGCCGTCCGGGCGGGAGCGGTCTGTTC
>JBJTHX010000416.1:0-8627 GCA_046094745.1 Planctomycetia bacterium | reverse complement strand
CGACGGCCGCCCGGGTCGCGTGCAGGGCGTCCTCGACGCGGGCCTTCTTCTCCTTCATCTCGCTCTCGGTCGCGGCGCCGACGTTGATCTTCGCTACGCCGCCGGCGAGCTTGGCCAGCCGCTCCTCGAGTTTCTCGCGGTCGTAGTCGCTCGTGGCGGCCTCGATCTCACGACGGATCTGCTCGATCCGGGCCTTGATCTCGGAGTTCTTGCCGGCTCCCTCGATGATCGTCGTGTTGTCCTTGTCGACGATCACCTTCTTGGCCCGACCGAGTTCGGCAAGACCGAGGTTCTCAAGCTTCATGCCGAGGTTCTCGAACACGGCCGTGGCGCCGGTGAGGATCGCGATGTCCTCGAGCATCGCCTTGCGGCGATCGCCGTAGCCCGGGGCCTTCACCGCGCACACCTGGAAGGTGCCGCGGAGCCGGTTGATCACGAGCGTCGCCAGGGCCTCGCCGTCGACCTCCTCGGACACGATGAGCAGCGGCTTGCCGGCATTCACGACGGCCTCGAGCAGCGGGACGATGTCCTTGACGCTCGAGATCTTCTTCTCGAAGACCAGGATGTAGCAGTCCTCGAGGACGCACTGCATCTGCTGGGGGTTGGTGACGAAGTAGGGCGAGAGGTAGCCGCGGTCGAACTGCATGCCCTCGACGAACTCGATCTCGGTCTTGAGGCTCTTGCCCTCGTCCACCGTGATCACGCCGTCCTTGCCCACCTTGTCCATGGCCTCGGCCAGCAGTTCACCGATCTCCATGTCGTTGTTGGCGGCGATGGCCGCGACCTGGGCCATCTCCTTCTTGCCCTTGACCGGGATCGACATCTCCTTGAGCTTCTCGGTGATGTCGGCCACGGCCTTCTCGATGCCGGCCTTCATCTGCACCGGGTTGACGCCGGCCACCACGGCCTTGAGCCCCTCGTTGAACACGGCCTCGGCGAGCACCGTCGCGGTCGTCGTGCCGTCGCCAGCGACGTCGCTGGTCTTGCTGGCGACCTCGCGGACCATCCGCGCGCCCATGTTCTCGTAGACGTCCTCGAGGTCGATCTCCTTGGCGACCGTCACGCCGTCCTTCGTGACCGTCGGCGAGCCGAAGCTCTTTTGGAGGATCACGTTGCGGCCCTTGGGGCCGAGCGTCACCTTCACCGCACGGGCGAGCTTGGCGACACCGCGCCGCATCGCCTCGCGGGCTTCCTGGTCGAATGCCATCATCTTGGCCATGGTGCAATTGCTCCTAACGGGAAATGGATCGGGGGGAAATCGGTCGGGTTCGGGTCGGGCGGGCGCTAGCCGAGGATCGCGAGGATGTCGTCCTCCCGCATGAGCAGGAGCTCGTCGTCGCCCACCTTGAACGGCTCGCCGGCATAGCTGGTGAACACCACCCGGTCGCCCGGCTTGACCTGGAGGGCGTGCCGCTGGCCCTTGTCGTCGAAGCGGCCCTCGCCGACGCTCACGACGGTGCCGCGGGCGGGCTTGTCCTTGGCGGAGTCGGGCAGCAGGATGCCGCCGGCCGTCCGCTGCTCGCTCTCCTCGCGCTGCACGACCACGCGGTCGCCGAGGGGGATCAGGCTGGACTTCTTCTTCGGGGCCTTGGCGGTCGCAGTCGACATGCGGAAACCTCGTCGGGGAAGGGGATGAACGGAACCGGCCTGCCAGCGGCGACCGGCAAACGGGCGACTCCGACCCCTGAAGCAAGTGGCGCGCCAGAACCACGGGGCAGCCGCAGACCCATGGATTCCAGCGGAAAATCCACCTTGGAACATCATCCCGACCATGCGCATGTCATCGTCCACTGCCAGATTGGCAGCGCCAGAACGCTTCCGGCCGCCGGGCGGCCCCACTCATGGCAAACCCGTGGGGCAGCCGCTACGCTGCGTGCTTCCCGTGATTTTTAGCGCGGAATCCTCGAGGGCCGCATGGCAACGCATCGCCGCATCGGCGTCACCAAGGTCGGCGACGTGTCCGTGGTGAGATTCCAGGACAAGAAGATCGTCGACGAGGCCTCGACCCAGGAACTCGGCGCGGAACTCTTCGGCCTGGTGGAGCAGGAGAACCGCAAGAGCATCCTCCTCGACTTCTCCGGTGTCGAGTTCCTCTCGAGTGCCGCCCTCGGGAAACTCATCACACTCGACCGCAAGGTGAAGTCGCACAAGGGACGGCTGAAGCTCTGCGGCATCCGCCCCGAGATCCTCGAGGTGTTCCAGATCACGAAGCTCAACAAGGTGTTCGACATCCGCGTCGACGAGGCGGAAGCTGTCGCAGCCTTCGCATGACCCCGGGCCGGGCGGCGGTCCGCAGCGGATGAACGCCATGGAACACGAATCAGCCAAGGATGCCTGGCGGCGCGAGCTCGATCTGCCCAGCGAGCGCGGGGCGAGCCGGCTGGTGACTGACGACCTGCTGGAGCAACTCGGCCTGCACGGCTGGTCGCCGTCGGACATCTTCGCGATCCACCTCGCCGTGGAGGAGGCCATTGTCAACGCGATCGTGCACGGGAACCGGCTCGATCCCGCCAAGAAGGTCCATGTCTCCTGCGAGGTCGCCGGCGACCGCGTGTGCGTCCAGATCACCGACGAAGGGGACGGCTTCGATCCGGCCCAGGTGCCCGACTGCACGCTCGAGGAGCGGCTGGAGGTGCCCAGCGGCCGGGGCGTGATGCTGATGAAGTCGTTCATGACGCGGATCGAGTACAACGCCAAGGGCAACAGCGTGCTCCTGGAGAAGCGGCACGATCCCGGGGCGGCCTGACCGGTCGCCGTATCGATTTCACGGCCCGTTTCGGCTATTCTCGACGGACTTCGATCCCCGATAGCTCAACGGTAGAGCGGCCGGCTGTTAACCGGTAGGTTGTAGGTTCAAATCCTACTCGGGGAGCTTTCTCCGCAGGCTGCCGCATTATCTCGCTTGTAGCTGTGTCGCGCAGCGGCTCTCAACCTGCCCCGTCTGGCACAAGCGGCTCGAGTGAGGCCAAGATCGCCCTCGCCTTTTCGATCGCTTTCGTCGCGCTCGCCCGGGACGCTTCAGCAACGCCGCCATAGTCGGCAGTCTCGCGAAGATCCAACAGGAAGTCGTAATCACGACCGAGGTCTGCAGAGAGCGCACCGGACTGAATGAGATCCCGATGCAGGGCCGCCCGCACCGCGGTGTGCTTCGTGAACTCCATGCCGCGTGCCGCGAGGACAGCCGTCACTCCGTGGAAGGCCGCGTAATACGCCCGAGATGCCGCGGAGTCTGGATCGGTCTCGACGATTGCTTAGGCCGCGGCAAGTGAACGCGACGCCTTTGTCCACTGACTGCGGATGAATTCCTTCATGCCGCAACGCCCGACCGGCGCACCTCGCGGAGAAGCGGGCTGTCGCCCTGCTCATATTCATCGCGTGCCAGGGGTTTGACGCTGACGCGACGACCGATCCGCAGGGCAACCGGATACACCGCTGCAAGTCCTCTCTCCAGTTCGTCGCCGTAGTCGCCGGCCAATTTATCGAGAACGACCACGACGTCGATGTCGCTATCCGGCCTGGCATCCCCTCGGGCTTCAGAACCGAAGAGGACAACCGCTTGCAGTCGTTCGCCGTAGGCCTCTGAGAGCCGTTCCTTGAGTTCAGCGAGTGTCCGGGACGCGATCACGGCAGTTTCCTCAGCCAGCACATTCAACCTTATTCTACCGTCACCAGCATGCGGCCTCCTGCAGCTCCCTGCGGACTCCCCGGCCCTGCCGAGTGAGTCGCTTTTTGAGTCGCCTGTGCGCGGAAGTGTCGTGTTTCCCGCACACAACGGCAGTTGTGACGAATCCTGCTCGGGGAGCTACGCCACTCTGGCAAGGAGTGGCACGAGGAGGCAGGAGGTGGCAAAACCTTCTGCCTCTCGGCGTTTTTGCAGGTTGGTGGGCCGGACCATACGTGGTCGAGCCTGCGGCATACGGCCCGGCCGAATTGCCGAGAAACGCGATCGCCGGTTGTACGGAGCGGCCGGCTTCACGAAGCTGTCGAACCAGGGCTTCATCTGCAGCGGCGCCGACACGTATGACGCGCGGTGGTAGGCCCGCAGGGGCGTCTTGATCTTCCAGCGGTCGGCCCCGGCATCCTCCAGCAGATCCCAACACCGTCCGTCGCCGGTCGCCGCCGAGGCCATGAACTCGGGCCGCAAGAGCCCCGCCACGCCGCCGGGCATGCTGGCGTCGCACTCTGGCCACTGGAGTTCGCCGTCGTAGAACTTCCGCGAGGCCGCGAGGTGCTCGGGCTTGATCGCCGAGGCCGCGAGGGCAGCCGCGTTTCGTACGAGTTGTCGGGACGCGCCGGCACCCGGTCCCAGCCGAAAACAGTGCCGTGCTGGTAGCTCACGAGCGGATGCGAGGGACGGACATCGAATGATTCCCGTCGTAAGCCGGTATGTCAGATGGAGTCAGAGGGAACCTGGATGAAGCTAGGCCTGCAATCATGGGTCGGCGGCATCGCCATCCGGCCGCGATGGCGTCGCGCTCGGCCGTGATGCACCACGTCACCTTCCCAGCGCCGACTCCATGTGACGGATTCCCTCGGTGCGAATCCGCACGAAGCCGCTGAAGGGCCGTTCCGTTTCCAGGATCAGAAAGATCGCGCTGCTCACCGACAGCGAGCACAGGAACAGCGCCAGGAACACGACGGTGTTCCACTGGGCGAACAGACGCGTCTTGGACGTTGCGGCACGTGAGATCGTAGGTGTTCTTGGCCGATGTCGTGGCGAGGCCGAGAACGAGGGCGGTCATCGCCGTGACGATCCCGATCGCGAGGCGAACCGTGTCCTTCCACGCCGCCCTGGGCTCTGTGACCGTTGCGGCCCCTCCAGTTCGGGGTGCTCCTGGGAGTATTGCAATCGTCCCCGTCGAGTCACGGTTTTCTCTGGAGCGCGCCGCGCACCCGCACGTTCACTTACTCACGGCGTCGTGCGGGACCGTTCGCCTGATAGGCCTCCCGCTCCTCGTCACTGATGATGCCGTCGTCGTTTGCATCCACATCGCTCGCGGCCGTCCGCACCGCGTCTTCGAAGTCTCGCTGGTACTTCTCGCGGGCCGCCTCGTCGATCCTCGGCCACCGTGTTGTATCGATGAGTTCCCCCGAGCGGCCCTCCGCGCCGTCGGCTATCCAGCGAGCGTCGTACGTGCGTTGATGGGTGCGATCCCATGCCACCACGTCGCCAACCACCTTTCGCAGCTTGTTCAAGTCCCTGAACGCATGCCGATTGATGCGACTGCCGTGCCGCTCGTTGAAGCCCGCGACCGTCCGCTCGCCAATGGCATCCTTGCATTTGTTGGCATCGCTGCGGGCGCGCAACTGCCCCAAAGAAACCCAGAACATGGACTCGTCCTTCCTGCCATCCGCAAACAGCGCGGACGCGACCTCGTAAAGCACGGGCGGCGCGTAGCCGTCCGGAGCGGTCGTGACATCACGAATCGCGGCTTCCCGGGTCGCACCACCGGCCAGCCGGCCGAGCACTTCCCTGGTCGCGCCGTCAGCAGAGTCGGACGGCTGGTCAGCCGGTGGTGCAGCCTTTCGGGGAGGCGGGCGATCGTAGACGCGGCCTGAGCTGTACTCTCGCTGCGCGTCGTGGGCATCGGGCCCGGGACCACTCGGAATACCGGTGTCACCGATGAATGGCCCGTCATGGGCGGCGAAGGTGGCAGGATCCGCCCCCGCCACGACGTTGCCACCGTGATACACGTGCCGACCGTCCTTGGCATAGAAACGACCACACGTTTCGAAGGTCGCCGCGTCGGCCCCTTGGACAGGCGATGCGCCCCAGTACACCTGCACGCTGTCCTTCGACCACCCGCTGCCGCTCAACTTCCCGTGGGGCAGAGGAAACTTCTCGTCATGGCGCTGGTGCCACGGACGGTCGGCCGTGCCGCGCTCGAGCGGAGCCCACGTGGCGATGTCGCGAACGGGAATCGGGATCGTCCCAACGTAGGCGCGGCGGTCGTCACGTCCGAACGGGGACTGCACCACGTTGAAACTCGCCGGGTCCGCTCCCTCGAGCGCCACGCCACAGTAGTAGACGCGGTTGGCGTCCCGCGAAAACCAACCCGTCGGGGTCAAGACCTCGAACGTGGCTGGGTCCGCGTCGGCAATCACGACCACATGGTAGAGCTCCGCCATGAAGACGTGCCGATTGTCGACCGCAAACAGGGCAAATGCGTTCGACGGTTGCTCACACGCCCGAAACGTCTTGGCGTCCGCCTCGGCCACCATCCTCTTGATTTTGCCCTCGCCGGCATTCGAGTCCAAAAACACGACGCGCCCGTCGATGACATGGAAGCCGCGTTCCACCCTCGTTGCGCGAACCGCCGCGACGATCTGGCGAGCCACCTGCTTCTTGAACCCGTCACACCCGGCCGTACTCACTGCCAGAACAACAACGAGGCCGAGGCACGGCGGTCTCCATCGCACAGGGGATTGCATGGCTGCACTCGAGGGGAAAGGATGTGCCGCAGGATAGGATGGCCAACGGCACTTTTCCAACCGTGTGATCTGACCTCCGGCCATGCTCAGGCTCGGCCGCCCCACGGATCGTTGAACAGCCATGCCGCCAGACGACCCGTCCCCGCCCTCGCTCTCCACCGTGCCGCTCGTCGGCGTGGCGGTCAACGCCGCCTTGGCTTCGATCAAGATCCTGGCCGGGTTCTTCGGCAACTCCTACGCGCTCATCGCCGACGGCATCGAGAGCACCGCCGACATCGTCACCTCGCTCGTGGTCTGGGGCGGCCTGCGGGTGAGCGTGGCCCCAGCCGACGAGCGGCAACCCTACGGCTACGGCAAGGCCGAGGCGCTGTCGGGCATCGTCGCCTCGCTCGCGCTGCTCGCCGCGGCGGGCATGATCGCCGTCCAGAGCATTCGGGAGATCCGCACGCCGCACCACCTGCCCCATTGGTCGACGCTGCTGGTGCTCGTGCTCGTGGTGTCCACGAAGGCCATCCTCGCCCGCTGGATGGCGGGCATCGGAGAGGAGGCCGAGAGCACGTCCCTGCAGGCCGACGCCTGGCACCACTGGGCCGACGCGCTGACCTCGATCGCAGCCTTCATCGGGATCACCATCGGCCTGGTGGGCGGCCCGGGCTGGGAGCCCGCCGACGACTGGGCGGCGCTGATCGCCTGCGGCGTCATCGTCTCGAGCGGACTGCATCTGCTGTGGATCGCCGTCCGCGAACTGCTCGACGCGGCGCCGGCCAAGGAGTTCGAGGGGCGCGTCCGGGAGTTGGCCCTGGGTGTGCCGGGAGTCCAGGCCCTCGACAAGTGCCGGATCCGCAAGAGCGGCACCCGCTACTTCGTCGAACTGCACGTCGAGGTCGACGGGGAGGCCACGGTGCGGGAGGGACACGACATCGGCGGTCATGTGCGCAGCGCGCTCAGGAACTCACCGCTGCGGATCGCAGACGCCTTCATCCACATCGAGCCCGCCGGCCGCGACGGCTCCTGACGGCTGGCGCGGGGCTGCGCTTGGCAGACCCCCGACCTGCATGCGGAAACGGCACGCAAAGTCGCCCTGCGGCACCACCCGCCCGCGTCTACCGTCCCCGGCGAGTCTCCCCGCGAGGTGCAGCCGCCATGGATAGCATTCCCGTCGTCGTCGTGCACACGGGCCTCAAGCCCTACGTCGAGCCCTGCCTGCGGCGGGCCGTCGCCTCCAACCCGCGCGGCCGCGTCGTGCTGCTCGGGGACGCCGCCAATGCCGGGATCGGCATCGGGGAGCATCTCCGTCTCGACGACGCTTCGCTGGCCACAGACCTCGCCGATTTCCGCACGGTCTACGAGCACCACAGTTCGTCGAAGGGGGAGCAGTTCGAGCGGTTCTGCATCGAGCGCTGGTTCTTTGTCCGCAACTTCATGCGCCGCGAGAACCTGGACCGCTGCCTCGTGATCAACACCGACGTGCTCCTGTTCTGCGACGTCGCCACGGAGGCCGCGCGGTTTCGCCATGCGGGAATGACATTCGCCCGCTGGGACGCCGTGCGGCTCTCGCCGCACTGCAACTTCATCGGCGGACGAGCTGCCATCGAGTCGTTCTGCGAGTACGCGCTCGGGCTCGGGCTCTATCGGGATCCGGCCCGCCTGGAGGCCGTGAAGGCCAAGAACGGCAAGAAGTTCGGCCGGCACTGGGTGTCGGACATGTCGCTGTTCGCGGATTGGTCGGCCCGCGGCGACTGTGCCATCGGCATGCTCGAGGACGCCGTGCACGACGGCGTGGCCTTCGACGACGCCATCGATCGCACGCGGGGCTACGTTCGCCGCTCCTTCATGCCGGGGGTGCTCCGGCCCTGGAAGTGGATCGAATACCGCGACGGCGTGCCTTTCGCCCGCCATCGCCGGGCGGGCGAGGTGCCAATGAAGTGCCTGCACTTCCACGGCGGCTTCAAGGATCTCATGGGCCGCCACGCGCAGTGTCTGACCGACGACTTGGCCGCCGCCACGATCATGCTCCGCCGCAAGCTCAAGAGCGTGCCCGGCAAGACCGCCTGGTTCACGCGGAACTACCTCGCGCCGCTTCGCGCCGACGCGGCCCCCGCCGCCCGCCGGGCCGCCTGACCGCCGGCGCGATCACGGGCCGCCGGTGACGAACGCGACGGACGCCTCCACGGCCGCCCGGCTGAGGGCACAGG
>JBJTHX010000415.1:0-4354 GCA_046094745.1 Planctomycetia bacterium | reverse complement strand
CGCCCGGACCGCCAGGCGGGACGTGACGAAGCCGACGCCCAGCCGCGCGGCCAGCGCCGCGACGCCCTCGCGGTCGGCCGCCGCGTCCGCACGGAGGTCGTGCTCGGCATGCGCGACCACGATGCGGCTACCGGGCGGTGCGAGGGCGACGAGGCCGAGCAGGAGCGCCGTGCTGTCGGCCCCGCCGGACACGGCCACGACGGCCGGCGCGGACCAGATGCCGCCGCGGGACAGGCCGGCGGCGAGCCCGGCCAGAAGCCGGTCGCGGTCGGCGGATGGTGCGGCGGAGAGCGGTGTCATGGGTGCCTTGGCCCCCCATTCTGCCACCGCCGCCGCCCGGCGGCCCCGGGTCGGGGGTTTTCACCGGCCGAGGCGGCATTGAGCCGGCCCCCGAGCCTCCCTACCCTCCGGCCCGCGCGGCAGCGGCCGCGATCCACACCGTCGCCGAGGACCGTTCCATGCACCTTCGCCCCGTGTTCGGCATCATCCTGGCCCTGCCCTTCCTCACGGGCTGCCAGATGCTCATCACGGCCGCCTACCTGCTGCAGCCCGCCGATGTGCCCGCCGAGTTCGCCGGCCTCAAGGGCAAGCACGTGGCCGTGGTCTGCAAGCCGATCGTCGAGCTGGAGTTCAGTGACGCCGGCTCCGCCCGGGAACTGGCCATGCTCGTCGGCGGCCAGCTGCAGCAGCAGGTCCGCAAGGTGAAGATCATCAGCCAGCAGGAAGTGGCCCGCTGGATCGACGAGAACGCCTGGGTCGACTATCCGACGCTCGGCCGCGCGCTCGACGCCAACTACGTCGTCGGAGTCGACCTCGAGGGCTTCCGGCTCCACGAAGGAGCCACGCTCTACCGGGGCCGGGCGACGGCCCACGTCCGCGTGTTCGACGTCGACAAGAAGGAGGTCGTGTTCGAGAAGCGGATCGACGACTTCATGTTCCCGGTCGACAGCGCCATTCCCACGACCGACCGGAGTGAGGCCCAGTTCCGGGCCCTGTTCCTCGAGCAGCTCGCCCTCAAGGTGTCGCGGCTGTTCCACGCCTACGAGAGCCGCGACGTGTTCGCGAGCGACAACCTGGCGCTGTGACGGGCGGTGCACGGCCGCGGCCGCGCGTAATCACAGATTCTTGAGCGGCCGTTTCGGCTTCGGCGGGGCCAAGCGTTGCCGCTTCGCGTCGTCGGCGGGATTCGCGTTGCCGCCATTGCCGTCACCCATCCTCGGCTTGTTGACGCCGGTGTAGGTCTCGCCCCAGGCGTAGCCCAGCGGCGTCTTCAGTTCCTCGGCCGCCAGGAACGCCCAGGGCGTGCCCGGGTGGTCCTTGACCACCCGCTCCAGGTACATCCGCGCCTGCTTGGCGAGTTTCTCGGTCTGCGAGCCCGTCTTGGACACATCGTCTTGAGGCTCGAGCACCCAGGTGTCGCTCCGCGGGTTCTTGAACTTCATCCCCGTCTTCGCCTGGGCGAGCATGATGTTGTAGGCGTCGGTGCGGATCTTCATGGCCAGCACGCGGCCCATCGCCAGGTCGTAGCCGGCCTGCCACCGCTTCTCCTGGATCTTGTCGCGGTCGGCCGCACCGGCGGCGAGCATGCCGTAGAGCGCGTTGATCTTGGGCTCGATTCGGGCGGCTTTTTTCTGGGCATCGCTGAGCAGGTTTGCCAGCGCCCCGTCGTCTTCCCGCGGGAAGGTCATCGTCGGCGATTCCATGGGGGAAATCTGTGAAGCATTCGCTGCCTCCACCAGCGCCTTTTTCGCCCTGTTGGCGGCGAGCAGCTGGGCGATCTTGGCGGCGGCGACGTAGTCCGGCCGATATCCCTTGAGGGCCTCGGACGCGAAGAACCTCCGCAGCCGTGACGCCATGGGGGCGACGGCGGCGTCGCTGACGCGGCCTCCGGCATTCCGGTTCGGATGCACGGCGAAATAGATCCCGCCGGTCTCGAAGCAGAGCTTCGAGAGGCTGAACGGACCGAATCCCGAGTCGATCGGCTCGTCCGCCTCCCGCGGATGGACGCGGACGAACTCCGGATAGAGCGTCTCCGGGCCCTGGTCGACCACCGCCCAACGCTCGCCCCCGTCGTACTTCGGGTCGAACTCGACGAACTTCATCTTCACCTGCGGCATCCCGAACGGCGCGGGGACGCCGACCACGTAGACCGGCATGTTTTGGGTGCGGCAGTACTGGGCGGTCTGATCGGCCAGGTTCTGGTCGTTGCCCACCTCGTCGGTGAAGGCCACGATCATCACATTACGCTTGGGCGGGCCGATCCGCATCGGAAGGGCCCGCATGGCCGCGGCTTTGATCGCCGAGAAGGTCATTTCGACGCCCGACTCGTCGACGGCGATCTTGCGGATCGCCGACACGACGTCGTCCGCCGTGGCCGTGGGATTCTCGGTGACCTGTCGCGTCTGCTGGCCATAGGCGAAGACGAGGTTGAGGAGGTCGGGCCGGTTCGCCTCGGAGCGGTTCATGCCAAGTTCGTCGAACACGCGGTCGAGCCGCGCGGCGATCTCTTCCCGCTGGGCCGAGAGACTGATCGATTGGTCGAACACCCAGCACACGAGCGTGGGCCGCTTCTCGAGCGAGGCGGCGATCTCCACCGTCAGCCGGTCGACCGCCCCGCCGGCGCCCGTGGTCCCCACGCCCGAGGCTCCCTTCACCGAGATGTCGTCATTCAGTGCGAGTCCCGTGGCCTCCGCCTCCAGCGGCTCCAACTGCACGTCACTGGCCGGATTCTCCTCGACATCGACGGGCACGATCGAATCGTCGCTGACGACGGGCGCCAGTGATTGGGCCATGTCGTCCGCCTGCTCGCTCTGGGCGCCGACCTGTTCCTGCGGCTCCACGGCGATGGCGAGGTCCTCCGGCGGCTCGAGCAGCACGTCGGTCTCGACCGGCGGGGTGGAGACGATGGGGATCGCGCGTTGCTTCGCCGGCGGCTCGGGGAGGCCGAAAAGACCCAGGGAGAGCAGCACGGCAACATGCGCGGCGAGGCTCACCATCCAGGCCGGCGTGTCGCCGTCGAACGGGGTCTCCTCCTCCCCCGTGTACTCCTGCCACCAGCGCCTTGCCACGTCGAGCGAACTCACGATCGCCACCTGCGTAAGGAACCTGGGGCCGCGGACGGGCCGCCGGCCGCCCGCCATGGATTTCTTCGGCGGGACACCGGTATTCTATTCCCGGAAAGGATTCTCCGCCCCCGTGATTCGCAGCCCGCGGCCGTTTGGTTCAAAGATGAGCGTTCGACAGGCTTTTTTGCACGTGCTCCCCGCCTGGGCGGGCCTCCTGGCCCTCGTCGCCACCGGCATGGCGGATCCTCCGGCCGCGGCTCCCGCGCCGGCAGCGGCCCCCGCCGCGGCTCCGGCGGCCAAGGCCCCGGCCAAGGCCGCCAAGCCGGAGGCACTGGTGCTCGAGACCAGTGACGGCCTCGAACTCCACGCCTGGTACTACCCGCCGCTCCTGGAGGAGGACGAGCCGACGACGGCCACGGTGATCCTGCTCCATGACCTCGAGGGGTCGCACACCTCCGTCGAACCCCTGGCGCTCGCGCTCCAGGCGGCCGGCTGCGGCGTCGTGGCGCCCGACCTCCGCGGCCACGGGGCCAGCACGTCCCGAGGCGGCGGCTCCCTCGACGTGCGGACGCTCAAGAAGGCCGACTTCGAACTCATGGCGGCCGCCCGCGGCGGCCAGAGGCGGGAGCAGTCGCTCGTCCGCGGCGACGTCGAGGCGGTCCGCAACTGGATCAAGGCCGAGGCCGAGGAGGGTCAACTCGACATGCAGCGACTGTTCGTCGTCGGCTCCGGGCTCGGGGCCACGGTCGCGGCGGCCTGGGCGGCCGAGGACGCGAACTGGCCCGATGGCACCAAGGGTCCGCAGGGCCGCCAGGTCCGCGGCCTGGTGCTCGTGAGCCCCACCTGGACGACCCGCGGGTTCTCCATCAACGGCCCGCTGGCGAATGCGGCCGTCAAGGAGGAGATTCCGCTGATGGTGATCGCGGGCCAGGACGACCGCGACGCCGTCAAGGTGTTCGAGCAGTTCAAGCGCCAGCGGCCATCCGGCTGGTTCCAGCAGCGGGCCGACGGCGGGAAGGACAAGGCCGTGAAGCTCGAGGATCCGACGAAGGCGAGCCTGTTCTTCTTCGAGTTCGACTCGACCCGCACGGCCGACGCCCTCGCCGCCGACCGCACGCTGAATCCCGCGGCGGTGATCGGCAAGTACTTCACGACGGCCCTCGACCGCCCCCGCCGCTGACGTCTCCCCTCACTCGCTCCGCCGCGCGGCGGCCAGTGTGTTCCCCCTCGCCACGCGAGGTGAGCAGGTCGGTGCGAGGATCCGAGCCTATGGCCGCCGCGGCCATCAG
>JBJTHX010000414.1:0-3114 GCA_046094745.1 Planctomycetia bacterium | reverse complement strand
GTGGAAGGGAGACGTGCCGGGCGAACTGCCGGAGATCCCCAGCGTCGCCGGGGTCTGGCGGGGCGCCGACTGGCACGAGCGGGAGGTCTACGACCTGTCGGGCGTCGCCTTCACCGGCCACCCCGACCTGCGGCGCATTCTCTGCCCCGAAGACTGGGAGGGCTACCCGCTCCGCAAAGACTATGAGCAGCCGCTCGAATACCACGGCATCCGCGGACGCTAGCCGCCCTTCGCACGAGGTTCACTTCACCATGGCCCAACTCATCGACGACGATCCGCGGATCATCGAATTCGACGTCCGCACCGACGAGATGCTCGTCAACATGGGGCCACAACATCCGAGCACCCATGGCGTGCTCCGGCTCGTGCTCCGCACCGACGGCGAGATCGTGTCACAGGTGGAGCCGCATGTCGGCTACCTCCACCGCTGCGCGGAGAAGATCGGCGAAAACCTCTCGGCCCGGCAGTGGATCCCCTACACCGACCGGATGGACTACCTGGCCGCGATGAACATGAACCTCGGCTGGGCCCTGGCCGTCGAGAAACTCATGAAATACGAGGTGAGCGAGCGGGCCCGCCATCTCCGCGTGCTCATCTGCGAGATGGGCCGGATCGCCAGCCACCTCGTGGGCATGGGCGCCTACGGGCTCGACCTCGGCACGTTCAGCCCGTTCCTCTACGCCTTCCGCGAGCGGGAGAAGATCCTCGACCTCTTCGAGGAGGCCTGCGGCGCCCGGCTCACCTACAGCTACATCACCGTGGGCGGCCTCACGGCCGACCTGCCCCCGGGCTGGCTGGCGAGGTGCGAGGCCTTCCTCGACCAGTTCGAGCCGATCATCAAGGAGTATCACGCGCTGCTCACGACGAACGCGATCTTCGTCACGCGGACCGCGGGGATCGGCCTCCTGACCCCGGCCATGGCGATCGACTACGGCTGCTCGGGCCCGGTGCTTCGCGGCAGCGGCGTCGACCAGGACAGGCGGCGGGACGGTGAGGCGATCTACACCTGCATGTACGACGGCTACGCCTTCGAGGTGGCCGTGATGAAGGACGGCCACTACCCCCGCGACCACGAGTATCCGCCCGTGCCCGCCGACGCCGTGCTCGGCGATTGCTGGCACCGGTTCTTCGTGCGGATGCTCGAGGTGGTGCAGTCGATGGACCTCGTGCGGCAGGCGATCGACCGCTACTCGGCCTGCAAGGGCACGATTGGCGAGCCGCTCAAGCTCACCGAGAAGATCCCGGCCGGCGACGCCTACCTCGAGACCGAGGCGCCCAAGGGGCAGATGGGCTTCTACCTCGTCAGCGACGGCACAGCCATCCCGTGGCGGGTGCGGGCGCGGTCGAGCTCGTTCTCGAACCTGTCGGTCGCGCCGGAACTGTGCCGCGGCTGCCTGATCGCCGACGTGCCCGCGATCGTGGGCAGCCTCGACATCGTCATGGGCGAGATCGACCGGTGAGCGGTCGCGGCTCGGCGGCGGCGTGCGGCGCGCTGTTGTGCCTCCTCCTGGGATCCTGTGCCGTGGCCGCGGAGCCGGGGCCGCGGGAGAACATGCTCGGGGCGTACGGGCCCTGGGTGGCCGAGCAGGTGCTCGGGGAGCGGCCCGGGCGACTCTCGTTCCGCGCGGGCGCATGGGACGGTGCGGACGCCTGGCGAAAGGCCGGGCGGGAGCGGGTGCGGGAATTGATGATGCCCGTCGATCTCGGCGGCCGGCCCGAGGTGCGGGTGGATGCCACGTTCGAGTTCGACGGGCTTCATGTCGAGCGGCTCTCCTGGCAGTTGCCGTGCGGGCCGCGGACGGAGGCTGTGTTTCTCAAGCCGGCCGGCGCTCAGGGCCGGCTGCCGGCGGTGCTAACGCTCCACGATCACGGCGGCAACAAGTTCCTCGGTTGGCGGAAGATCGCCCGTATCGAGGAGCCCGAGCCGGAGGTCCTCGTCGCGCACCGGGAACGGTTGTACGAGGGCATGGCCTGGGCCAACGAACTCGCCAGACGTGGCTACGCCGTGCTCGTGCACGACGCCTTCCTGTTCGGCAGCCGCCGCGTGCGGGCCGCGGACGTGCCCGCGCGGATCCGCATGCAGGCGACCGACCCGGAAATCGGCGACCGGCCCGCAGTCGAGGCCTACAACGCGTTCGCGGGGCAGCACGAGCATGTCGTGGCGAAGAGCCTGTTCAGCGCCGGCACGACCTGGCCGGGAGTGTTCGTCGTCGAGGATCAGCGGGCGCTGGACGTGCTCTGCGGCCGGCCCGACGTCGACGCGACGCGGGTCGGTTGCTGCGGCCTCTCCGTGGGCGGGCTGCGGACGGTGTTTCTCGGCGGCCTGGACGATCGGATCCGCTGTGCCGTGCCCGTGGGCTTCATGACGACCTGGCGGGACCTGGTGCTCGACAAGTCGTTCATCCACACCTGGATGGCCTACGTGCCGGGGCTGCCGCGAGACCTGGATTTTCCCGAGATCCTCGCCCTGCGGGCCCCGGCGGCGACGCTCGTCCTCAACTGCACCGAGGACCCGCTGTTCACGCTCCCCGAGATGCAGCGGGCGGATCGCATCCTGCGCGAGTCGTTCGAGCGGGCCGGCGGTGGCGACTCGTATCGCTGCGGTTTCCACCCGGGCGGGCACAAGTTCGACCGGGCGATGCAGAAGGAGGCGTTCGAGTGGCTTGACCGCCACCTCGGGCGTGCCGCCGGGCAGTAACGGCGGCGGAGGTCTTTCCCGGCCGCCGGGCCCCTGCCACTTGTGGTTTGCCCGGCCATCGGGCAAACTTCGTGCGAATTTTCACGAAGTGGGTTCCCGCCCGGGAAAAGCCACTTTTCGCCCGTGCCGCACAGGGGCCCAGCGACGCCGCCCGATGGCTGACTTCCTGATCAACTCGGTCGGGCTTTCCGCGTGGCTGGCCTGGACGATCACGGCCGTCGTGGCCGCGGTCCTGATCCTCAACGTGATCGCCGGCGGGGCGCTCGTGGTCATCTGGGCCGAGCGGACGATCGCCGCCCGGATCCAGGACCGGCTGGGCCCCACCCGCACCGGCGGCCGGTTCGGCTGGCTGCAGTCCCTCGCCGACGGCATCAAACTCCTCGCCAAGGAGGACCTGATGCCCGAGGGGGCCGACG
>JBJTHX010000413.1:0-8428 GCA_046094745.1 Planctomycetia bacterium | reverse complement strand
GGGCGACGGCGGTCGCGAGCATGCGGGCGAGGCCGCGACGAACGGGACGGTGAATCGTGCGCGAGACGGTCATGGCTCTCGTCCGGTGTGACGGTCGGTCAAAGTTTGCCGGTTGGATCGGTCGATACAGGGGATGCGTTCGATCCCGCACCGTCACACCGGACGAGAGCCATGACCGTCTCGCGCACGATTCACCGTCCCGTTCGTCGCGGCCTCGCCCGCATGCTCGCGACCGCCGTCGCCCTCGGCGGCCTCTCGCTGACCGGCTGTCAGGTGGACGTGGGCGGCCAGACGCTGCCCAGCGCCTACTACCTCCAGGACGACATCCAGTACTTCCCCGCCGGTCCCGAGTTCAAGCTCTCGAAGGAGGCGGCGGCCCAGAAGGCCTACAAGAAGGAACTCGGCGACGCGGGCGCCTGCAACGGCAACTGCTCCGGCGGCTGCCAAGGCTGCGGCCGCTAATCGAAAAAAGGCCATGCCCGGAGGAGGTCCAGCGGCAGCATCCGTGCTGGTGGGGCCCGTTCCGTGGCTATCGTTTTTCCTGGCCGGATGAGACCGACAGGCAGAAACCGTTTCCTCTCATCCGGGCATGGCCAAAGTTTCGTTCAGGCAGTGAGTTCGTCGATCCGCTGCCGAAATCCGGGCATCTCGCTGGTCACGAAGGTTGTCCAGGCGGCGGGCTGCCAGAGTTCGACGCATACCGCGGCCCCGACCACGATCAGGTCGGCTCCGGGCTCGACCGCGAGAAACTCGCGGAAGCCCTCCGGCACGACCAGCCGGCCCCGGGCCGCCAGCGACACCACCTTGTGCCGCGTCGAGAGCAGTCGGCCGAGATCCTGGAGTTGCCCGACCCGCTGGGTGAGCAGGCCCGCCTGCATCTTCGAGCAGACGACGTCGATCGCGGTGTCGAGCCGGGGCTTCCAGACGGCCGCCGGCCAGAGCGACAGGCAGCCGGCCCGCTCCTTGGCGAGCACGAGCCGCGGCCCCGTGGAAAGCAGCGGGTCGAGCAGTTCCGGGGGGATCGCCAGCCGATACCGCTCGTCGAGCGTGCGGACGAACTCGCCGATCAGCAACTCGACACCAGGCATCGTGGCTTGCGTTCCGAAGCACGAACCCGCCTCCGCGGGACCTGCCGACGGCCCCTTGGGCATGTCGGGCAATCCATTTAGGGACTGAAACCCATGATTTCGTGCCCAAAAGCACCGAAAAGGGTCGCAAACCCACGAGCGAAAGTCTAGCGGGTCTCCCGAAAACCGCAAGCGGCCGTGGGATGGCCGCAAATGTGCGGCCAGAAGGAGAACGGCGCGGCCGCGTCAGCGGCCGTTTCGGTGTGGCCCCGGCCGTTCCTGGCTCGCGAGAAGGCCCTTTCGAGTCGAGGCCCACCACCGGCGCACGTCTTCGCAACGCAGCGGCCCGCCGTGGCCGACGAACAGTTGGCTGTCGGCCGCGGCAAGGATGCGGTCCAGGCTCCGCATGGCGGTCGCCAGGTCGTCGGCGAAGTAGTGGAAATGAGGCTGCGTCGGCCGGATCGCTCCGCCGTCGTACCCGCCCATGAGCACGTCGCCGAGGATCGCCTCGCCGGAGTCGAGGACCACGGTGATCGAACCTGGCGTGTGTCCTGGCGTGTGCAGCACGGAGGCGGCGACACCGAACTCGTCCAGTCGCATGCCCTCGGTCGCGTCGACATCGGCGTCGTGCGGCTGAAACGTCACATGGCTCAGCAGGGGGGCGAGGATTCGCCCGCGCAGCCCCACGCCCCGGAGTAGGCCATTGTCTCCCCGTCGGGCGAGCGGGCCGT
Source organism: Planctomycetia bacterium (assembly GCA_046094745.1). Lineage (GTDB taxonomy): Bacteria > Planctomycetota > Planctomycetia > Pirellulales > UBA1268 > QWPN01. The sequence continues at coordinate 6,630 of JBJTHX010000413.1, read as the reverse complement.
CCGCCGCATGGTAGGCAACGGGACAGCCCGCTGCGGCGCAGCCCGCCGCGATGCGTGTGAAATCGCCACGCGAGCCGGTGTCGACGAGAATCGGTCGATCGCCGACGACCAGGAAGGCGTTCGAAGACCGCAGCCGCAAGGAATGGATCACGCTCACGGGCGGGCGTTGACCTCGATGCTGCGGCGGACGTGGGGGACGTGGAGCCGGAGATGGAAGGCCACCAGCGCGAACGCGCCGCGGCTGTCGAGCCGGCCGAAGATCGGGTGGAGGAACGTGCCGCGGCCGGTGAACGGATGCGACTGCGGCAGGCGGGCGATCCGCGTTGCCAGGTCGCGGAACCGCGGCATGACCTCGGGGCCGGAGTCGTCGGGATGGTCGAACCGACCGATGTCGCCGATGTCGGGTGAACGTCCGGCTTCGAGTTCGGGGATCAGTTCGAGCATCGCCTCGTGCACGCCGTTGACGTGGTCGATCGTCATGTAGGGCGACCAGTCCCGCATGACCGGCGTCACGCCCGGCAGCGGGGGCACGCGACGGCGGCCGCGCAGGATCGGATCGGGCGCGGTGGCGACCAGGGCCTGGATGGCGGTCGCGGCGTCGTTGAACTGCCGCAGATTGGTGGCCAGCGAGCGGCTGCGGTAGCGCACGCGCAGCAGCAGCCTGGCCAGGATGGTGTCGATCATGAAGCGGAGTTCCCGGTCGCTACGACGCGGCCAGCGGGTTCGTCCGGGAGGCCAGTGGCAGGTCGATCCGCCTCCCCTCGAGGGCCGACGCGAACACGGCGGCGGTCATCTCGACCGTCGACCGCCCGGCGTACATCCCCGTCTCCGGTTCCCGGTCCTCCGCGATGGCGGCGAGCAGGTCGGCGGCGGCGGCCCGGGCCCACTTCATCCGCTCGGCGGCCCGCTCCTCGGCCGAGACCGCGGCCACCGCGTCGTCGAGGCCCTGCGGACCGATCGGCCGCCACGGGAAGTCCTTCTCGACCCGCCACAGGGGCGCCTCGCGCAGGACAGCGTGCGGAACATGGTCAGGGCGGATGTGGATCGCGCCGGCCGTGCCCGCCACGGTGAGCCCGAAGGTCGGCTGCTTGAGGCCCGCCTCGCGGACGCTCGCGAAAGACCCGATCGGCCCGTCGGCGAGGCCGAACATCGCGGCGAGCGCGTCGCCCGCGATCGGGCCGACGCCCTCGGGGCCCGGCACCGCGTCGGCCCGCGTGATCGGCCGGCCGCCGGTCGTGATCGCCGCCTCGCACCACGTGGCCGCCCCGCCGAGGCCCGTCATCAGGTCGAGCAGGTGGCAGCCGAGCACCCACAGGTCTTCGCCGCCGCCGCGCTTGTCCTCCTTGCCGCGGCAGCGGATCTCCAACACCTTGCCGATGCGTCCGTCCTCGATGAGGTCGCGGGCGGCGGCGAAGGCCGGTGAATGGCGATTCACGAAGGCCAGTGACAGTTTCGTGCCCGCCTTGGTGCAGGCCGCGATCACGCGGTCGGCCTCCGCGAGCGTCGGCACGAAGGGCTTCTCCATGAAAATGCCGCGGGCGCCGGCCGCGGCCGCCGCGTTCGCCATCTCGGCGTGGCAGTCGATGTCGCGCATGCAGATGGCGACGACGTCGGGCCGCACGTCGGCGAGCATCTTTCGCCAGTCGCGGAAGCCGCCGGCGGCGGGAAGCTTGTGGCGGGCGACCGCCTTGGCGAGCCCCTCCGCGGCCTCGTCGGCGACGGCGACGAGCCGGCCGCCGGGCACGTCCGTCCAGATCTCGTCGATCGCGTGTCCCCAGTCGCCGCGGCCCGTCCGCCCAATCGCCGCCACCTTCAATCCATCCATCGGCTGCACCTCCACGGGGAACGGGCCCTGAACCTTCCGCGTCGCGACGCGGCTATGATCGTACCGCGATGACACACGACGGGCACGGCCAGCGGCACGACGGCACCTGCGGGCATGGGCATTCGCACGTGCTGCCGGCGGCCGGCCTCGACCGCGCGATGGCCTGGGGCGTGGGGCTGAACCTGGCGTTCGTGGCCGCCGAACTCGCGGCGGGCTTCCAGGCGTCGTCGCTGGCGCTCGTCGCCGACGCGGGGCACAACGCGGGCGACGTGGTCGGCCTGCTCCTGGCCTGGGGCGCGAGCTGGCTGGCCCGGCGGCCGCCGTCGCGAAAGTTCACCTGGGGGCTGCGGCGGGTGACGATCTTCGCCGCCCTCGGCAACGCCGTGCTCCTGCTCACGGCCTGCGGTGCGATCCTGTGGGAGGCGGCCCACCGGCTGCGGGAACCCGCGGCCGTCGCGGGGACGACGGTGATCGCCGTCGCGGCGGTCGGCGTCGTGATCAACACGCTCACCGCCCTGCTCTTCCTCGGCGGCCGGCGGGACGCCAACGTCCGCGGCGCGTTCCTCCACATGGCGGCCGACGCGGCCATCTCGGCGGGCGTCGTCGCCGCGGGCATCGCCATCCAGGCGACGGGGCTGGCCTGGCTCGCCCCGGCCGTGAGCATCCTCGTGACGCTGGCGATCGTGTGGGGCACGTGGAGCCTGTTTCGCGAGGGGCTCGAACTGGCCCTCGACGCGGTGCCCCGGGGCGTCGATCCGGACGCCATCGCCGCGGCGCTGGCCGCCATCCCGGGCGTGGCCGAGGTGCACGACCTGCACGTCTGGGGGGCGAGCACGTCCGAGACGTCGCTCACGGCCCACCTCGTGGTGCCCGAGGCGGCCGCGCACGGTCGCGTGCTCGCCGTGGCCGGCGAACTCGTGCGGGCGCGGTTCCAGGTCGCCCACGCCACGGTCCAGATCGAGGACGCGGCCGCGGCCGCCGCCTGCCCGCAGCGCCCCGCCGACACGCTCTGACGGCCGCTGTCAGCCGCGCACGGCGTGGCGGGCGATGCCGGCGAGCATGCGGCGGAAGACGAGTTCGTGCAGCGGCCAGATGGCGTACCAGTAGGCCAGGCCGCCGAGGCCCTTGGGATCGAAGACCGCCGTCTGGTGGATCGTCACGTCGCCGTCCCGCGGCACGACCTCGAACTCCAGCCAGCCGCGGCCCGGCATCTTCATCTCGGCCGCCAGCCGCAGCCGGCGGGGTGGATCGCAGACCTCCACCCGCCAGCAATCGAGCACGTCGCCATCGCCCAGCCGCGCGGGGTCGCGGCGGCCGCGGACCATGCCGGGACCGCCGATCAACTGGTCCATCCAGCCGCGGAGCCGCCACAGCCAGTCGCAGGCGTACCAGCCGTTGGCCCCGCCGATCCGTTCGATCGCCGCGAAGGCCCGCTCGGGGGCGACGGCCACGACCGCATGCCGATGGTCGACGAGCCGCGTGCCCTCGGTCTTGCCGCCGTAGCGGCGCGGCAGGTCCTCGACGTCGGCGAGGTCGGCCCAGCGCTTGCCGGCGAACTCCGAATCCTCGTTGGTGATGGCGTCATGGACGGCGGTCCGCAGGTCCCGCGGGCGGATGGGAAACTCCCGCAGGGCCGCGTCGCTCGTGACGACCGTCGGGTTCTTCAGTCCGTCGATCAACTTGCGTCCTACCTTCGAATACCGTGGCGTCACCAGTTTCAGCCACAGGCTCGACAGCCGCGGCGTGAGCACCGGCACCGGAATCATCAGCCGGGCGAGGCCCCGCTGCCGGGCGTACTCTTGCATGATAGCGCCGTACGAGACCCTGTCCGGACCGCCGATCTCGAAGATCCGCGGCGGTCCCGGCGGCAGGCCGATCGCCGCGGCCAGGTAGGCCACGATGTCGCCGATCGCGATCGGCTGCGTGGGCGTGGCCAGCCAGGCCGGGCAGATCATCACCGGCAGCCGCTCGACGAGGGTCCGCACGAGGTCGAACGAGAAACTGCCCGCGCCGATGATGATCGACGCCCGGAACTCGACGACGTCGCCGCCGCCGGCGCGGAGGATCGCGCCCACCTCGTGGCGGCTGCGGAGGTGGGCCGAGAGCCGGTCGTCGTCGGCCCCGCGGCCGCCGAGGTAGATGAGCCGCCGCACGCCGGCGCCGCGGGCGGCCGCGGCGAACCGCTCGGCGGCGAGGCGGTCGGCCCGCTCGAAGTCGACGCCCCCCTCCATCGAATGCACGAGCCAGTAGGCGACGTCCATGCCGGCGCAGGCCCGGGCGAGGTCGTCGGGGTCGGAGGCGTCGCCGACCAGCACCTCGGTGGCGGGCCCGGTGCGGCCGGCGAGTTTCTCGGGCCGCCGGGCCAGGCAGCGGACGACGTGGCCCTGCCGCTGGAGTTCTCCCTGCAGCACGCCGCCCACGTAGCCCGTCGCACCCGTCAGCAGGATCCTCATGCGGCCAGTGTAGCCGGGGCGGCGTCAGGCCGCCGGAGAGATGGCGACGTTGCCCGCGTTCCGCGTCCTGCGGACGTTGCGGAACCAGGTCGTGTTCATGACGCCGGTGCCGGTGTTGGTGCCGGTCGTGAACAGGCCGACCTGGTTGTACTGCACGAGGTTGCCGACCGACGGGTTCGGGAGGAAGCCCACGAACAGGTTGGTGGCGTTGTCGATCACGATGCCGTTTCGGCTCGCGGTCATGTTGTTGCGGAAGACCCGCGTGTTGGAGCAGGCGCCGTTGGCGTACAGGCCGTTGCCGAGGGCCGCCGTGAGGATGTTGGCGTCGCCGGCGTTGAACCCGCCGAGCGTGAGATTGGCCGCGTTGACGAGGGCGGCGCCGTTGCCGCCGGCCGCCGTCGCCTTGAAGATGTTGCCGGCGACGAACGTGTTGGCCAGGGCCCCGCGGGCGTGCAGGGCGAGCGTGGTCGCGGTGACGTTGTTGCCCACGCCGGCGCCGGTGGTCGCGGCCGTGTTGCCGACGCGGAACGGGCTGCCGGACGCCGAGCCGCGGGCGTCGACGAGCACGATGCCCGATTGGACGCCGCTGACGGTGTTGCCCAGCACCTGGCTGTTGTCGAGGACGCCCTGGGCGACGATGCCCAGCGTGCCACCGGTGATCCGGTTGCCCACGCCCGCGTTGCCGAAGGTGAAGCCGGTCGCGTCCTGCAGCGTCGCCCCCACGGTGTTGTTCGACAGGCTGTTGAAGGAGGCGGTGGCGCCCGTGAGCGTGCCCGTGGCGAACAGGCCCTGGGTCGTCGCCCCGCTCACCGTGTTGCCGAGGTTGGAGTTCGCGCCGCCGACGGTGATCTGCTGGGCGCCCGTGAGCGAGACGCCGACCGCGCTGCCGCTGATCGTGTTGCCCTGCACGAGCGTGCCGGTGTAGGTGCCGGCGGCCGCGACCACGCCGCCCGCGGTGTTGCCGGCGAGCGTGTTGCCCAGGCCGGCGGCGGTGCTGCCGCCCACCACGAGGCCGGTGAGGCTGCCGCTCCCGGGGGCCAGTCGCACGCCGGCGCCCGTGTTGGAGGAGATCGTGTTGCTGCCCACGGTCGTCGACGTGTAGGTGCCGGCGGCGGCGTTGACGCCATCGCCCACATTGCCCGTGATCGTGTTGGCGGCGGCCGCGCTGCCGCCGATCACGAGGCCGGCGAGCGTGCCGGCGGCCGGAGCGAGGCTCACACCGTGGCTGCCGTTGGTCTGGATGCGGTTGCCCTGGACCACGCTGCCCGTGTACGTGCCCGGCCCCACGAGCAGCCCGAACACGTCGTTCGAATTGATGTCGTTGCCGGCGCCGGCGGCCGTGCCGCCGATCGAGAGGTTGGAGACCGTCCCGGCGGCGGCGGGCGCCAGCGAGACGCCGGCCTGGACGTTGCCCGTGATGTCGTTGCCCTGGATCACGGTGTCGGTGTACGTGCCGGCGGCCACGACGATCCCGGCCGTGGCGTTTTCACTGATGTCGTTGCCCGCCCCGGCGGCCGTGCCGCCGATCACCAGGCCCGTGGCCGTGCCTCCGGCGACGGCGAAGGTGATGCCGGCCGCCTTGTTGAGCGCGATCGTGTTGCCGAGGATCGTGCTGCCCGCGTAGCTGCCCGAGCCGAGCTGGATCCCGCTGGCGTTGTTGATGGCGATCGTGTTGGAGGCCGTGGCCGTCGTGCCGCCGACCGTCAGGCCGGCGATGCCGCCGGCCGCGGCGATCCCGCACTGGTCGTTGACGACGATCTGATTGCCGACGATCGTGGCGGTGGTGTAGTTGCCGGCGGCCAGTTCGATGCCGTGCGTGCCGTTGCCGTAGATGTAGTTGCCCTGGTTGGCCAGCGTGCCGCCGATCGTCAGGCCCGGGGCGGCGGCCGCCGTGACGATCCCGGCCCGGCCGTTGTCGCTGATCTGCGTGTTGCGGACGACGGTGCCGGTGTAGGTGCCACCGGCGAACTGGATTCCGTTGTAGCCGTTGAGCCGGAGCGACAGGCCGTCGATCGTGGTGTTCGTGGAGCCGCCGGCGAAGGACAGGCCGTTCTCGGCGAAGTTCTGGATCGTGAGCACGATGCCGCCCAGACCGATCGTGTTGACGCCCGCGCCGATGATCAGGCCGTTGCCGCTGGCCCCGGCGCCGGAGCCGTCGATCGTGATCGCCGTCGTGGTGCCCTGGAACTCGAAGGAGGTGCCGGAGACGGCGAGCGTGGGGAGCGTGGAGGCCGCGTGGATCGTGCCGGCGCCGAGATTCTTGAAGACGATGGTGTCGGCCGTGCCGGCCGTGTTCACCGCCGCGATCGCCGCGCGGAGCGAGCCGGCACCGGAGTCGGCCAGGGTGGTCAC
>JBJTHX010000412.1:0-6061 GCA_046094745.1 Planctomycetia bacterium | reverse complement strand
TCCTGGAGCAGCCCGCCTACGGGCCGTGGGCGGTCGAGATAGGACTGGGCCTTGTCCTTGGGCACCACGGCGCCCGTGCCCTTGCCGGAGCCGAGCGACATGTAGGTGGTCGCGATCCACATCTGGGAGGCGATGCGGTCGTCGCGGCCGGCCAGCCGTTCGAGGAAGCTCTCGAAGCCGGCGAGCACCTTGCCGGCCCGCTCGCGGACCGCCGGGTCGTTGGCCTGGGCGGCCCGCGCCTCGAGCGGCCCCGGCAGGGCGCGGCCCATCGAAAGATAGAGGCTGGTGAGCTTGTCGGCGTCGCCGGCGGTCTTCTCCAGCCGCTCCATCGCCTGCTGCGCCTTGTCGACCTGTTCGTTTTGGATGAAGTAGCGGAGGGCCACCGTGAGGCCTCCTTCGGCGAGCGGACCCTGGGCGAACTCGGCGTTGTCCGACAGCACCACCGCCCACGGCCCGTAGGCGGGCTGCTCCAGGATCTGGCCGGCGAGTTTCATGTCGCCGTCCTCGATGGCGATCTGCGCCCGCGACAGGGCGGCCGCGACGGCCGACTTCGATGGCGGCCCCTCGGCGGCTGCAGCCAGGCCCTCGTCGAGCACCGTCTTGGCCTGGGCCTTCCAGGTGGCCAGCGACTTCTCGTCGGGCTTGAGCGCGTCTTCAAGCCGCCGCTTCTCCTGCACCTCCCGCCACAGGGCCGCCCCGGCCCGCTGCAGCAACTCGGCCCGCCGCGGCGACTCCGCCGGGAGCTTCTTCAGCGTTGCCATGATCTGATCGGCGTTGCGGGACTCCAGCGCCGCGCCCACGAGCGTGGCGCGCGCGTCGCCGCCCTCCGGCTCGGTGGGCCACTTGGCCGCCATGAACTCGGCCAGGGCGTAGAGCCGCTGCTTGGCCTCCTTCGCCGCCGTGGCGTCCTTCATGAGTTGCTGCCACGAGGCCAGCGCGATGCGGGCCGCCTGGCGGCTGCCCATCGAGTCGGGAAACTTCTCGGCGAGCATGCCACCCATGTCGGCGGCCTCGCGGAACCGCTTGGAATCGTAGAGCAGGTACGTGATCGTGGACCGGGCGGCACTGACGGCGTTCGGGTCGGTCTTGCCTTCCTGGACGAGTTTGAGCGCCTCCTCGTAGGCCTTGAGCGTTTCGTCCCGCGCGGCGGCGGCGGCGGCCGCCGCCGCCGGGGCCTCGTCCTGCTTGCCGGCGGCCTGGAGTTCCTTGGCCTCGGCCTGCTTGGCCTTCATCGTGGCGGCCTTGATGCCGGCGTCGGCGATGGCGGTCGTGAACGAGGCCTCCTCCTGCTCCTCCTTGGGGAGGTCCTTGCCGAGCTTCGCGGCGAGCTCGCGGGCATCCTTGGCGAAGTCCTTGTTGGCCGACGCCACCTCGACGGCCAGTTTCCGCGCATCCCGCTGGAGGAGCCCCTTCTTGGCCTTCTCGTTGGCCGGGAGGGCGTCGGCCTTGGCGTCGAGAAGCGCGGCGGCCCGGTACTTCATCGCCAGCCAGTCGGCGTCGAGCTTCCGCGGATCCTTGACGGGCGTCAGGACGAACTTCAGCGAGATGTCGTCGAGCTGGTCGTAGGTCTTGGCCGCGAGCCACAGGTCGAGGGCCACGGCGAGCGCCTTGGCCCGCAGCCCGGCGATGGCGCCCTGCGCGATGTCGATGGAATAGACGGCCGACAGCGTCGCCGCCGCCATCTCCTTGTTGCCGAGCAGGGCGTAGTTGCGGCCCTCGTAGTAGCGGGCGAAGAGGCCGGCCCCCTTGCTCGGGTACTTGTCGGCGATCTCCTTGTGCCGCTTGCCCGAATCCTCCAGTGCGGCCTTCCACTCCTTCGACTCCGGATCGAGCGCCCGCGACTTCTCGAAGTAGGTCTCGGCCACCATCAGCCGGGTCTGGATGAGCTTGGTGCGGAGGGTCTCCTGCTCCGCCTCGAGCCGCTCGAGCTGCTTCTCGACCGCGGGCGGCCGCTTGGCCTGCTGCTTCGGCTTCGGCTTCGCCTTGGGCGGCTTCTTGTCGTCGGCCTCCTTGCCATCTTTTCCGTCCTTGCCGTCCTCGGCCTTGCCCTTGTCGGGCGTCAACTCGGCGATCTGGGCGTCCACCGCCCGGAGCGCCTTGATCACGGCATCCTCCGCGTTGGTCACCTTCTCGATCGGCTGACCCGGCTTCACGGTCCCCTGCAGGGCCTTGATGGCGCCGTCGAAGAACCCGAGCGCCTCCGTCCACAGCGTCTTGACGTCGGCGCCGGGCCGCTTGGCCTGCTCCACCTTGTTGCGGCCGCGCTGGATGAGCAGGTTGCCTTTCTGGCTGTAGGCGTCGATCGCCGTGCGGCCTTCGGGGCCGGTGGCGAGGAAGCGGTCGATCTCCTTCTCGGCCTCGTCGAGGATCGCCGACCGTTTCTTGCTGTCGGACTCCGTGCGGGTCGTGCCGACGAGGGCCGATGCCCGGCGGAACGGCAGTTTGCGCTTGACCTCCTCCGCCGCCTTGGGGTCGGCGGCGACCCGATCGAGCACCCAGAGCACGACGTCGGGCATCTCCCGATCCTGCAAGGCGTCGAGCAGTGCCTCGGTGGCGGCGTCGCGGGCGGCAAGGCCGTCGTCCGCGGCCAGCGGGCGGGGCGCCATAACGCCGCAGGCCCCCGCCACGACGGCGATCAGGAGACGGGCGACGAACCGCGGCCGGGCTGCCGGCGGGACACGATGATTCATGGGCGGGCGTTGAGCGGGCCGGGACGTGCGGCTGGGGGACTGAGGAAGCGGGGAGAACATCGGGGAACCGCCGATCATTGTGCGGAGGCTCCAACGGTCCGTCAAACGGGCGGCGCCCGTCCCGGCGCGGGTCAGCGGCGGGCCGCCGGGGCCGCCTTCATGGGCTTGAGGAGTCCGGTGATCGAGCAGGCTTCCAGGACCGCGGCTCCCGCGGCGGTGACGTCGCCCCGCTCCCGCCAGGCGGATGCGAGGTCGGTGACCGCCTGGATCGCGGCTCCGCGCGGCCCCGCGTGGGGGGAGCCCGAGGCGAGTTCGCCCAGCGCGGCGGCCAGCAGCAGTTCGCAGCCCCGCGGCGTGGGCAGCGGACCCGGCTCGACCGCCCGCAGCGGCAGCGCGGCGGTGACGACCCGCTCGCCTTCGGCACCGACGGGCCGGCAGGCGAGCGTCGCGACGAGGGCCGTGCCGACGGCGGACCGCGGCACCACGGCGTAGACGACCCGCGCCGCCTCGCCGGCGTGCAGGTCGATCGCGGCCGGCGGCACGGTCGCGAGCGACTCCATGACGGACTGGCGGTGGCCGACGAGCCGGTAGGTGGCCACCGCCTTCGGATCGAAGGCCACCTCGAGCCGGCACTGCCGCAGCGCGAGCGTGGGCACCCCGAACACGCGTTCGATCACCGCCCGCGTCACGGCGCGGGTCTCCGCCGGGGTGCGGCCGAAGCCGGGCTCGGACGGCTCGCGGAACGCGGGCTCCGCCGGATCCACGAGCACGAACCGCACCGCGGCCGTGCGGTCCACGTCGGGCCCCGACTGGACGAGCGCCTCGCGCCAGGCGTTCACCGCCGCCCGGCCCTCGCCGCGGGCGCGGTCGACCGACTCGACGTTCGCGACGACGACCAGCGGCCGCCCGGCGCCAGCGGCCGCAGCCGCCCGCATCGTCGCGTCGAAGTCGGAACTCGCGTCGGCCGGTTCGGCGGCGAGCGCGGCGGCCAGGCGCCGCAGGGCGGCCGCATCGAGCCGACTGCCCGCGAACCGCGGGCTGCCGCCACCCACCACCACGGTCACCCGGTCGCCGTCCCGCATCTGGGCCGCCACGGCCTCCACGGCGCGGCACATCCGTGGCCAGAGCAGCGGCTCGCTGCCGCCGTAGCGGTCGAGCACGAGAACGGCATCGACGCGGTCGACCGCGGGCCGGTCGAGCGCCGGCGCGACGACGGACGCCTCCACGAGGAACGACGCGGGCTCCTTCCGCAACGACCGCACCGCGTGCAGCGACAACTGCGGTCCGGAGGCCCGCGGCCGGGCGGGAACGGGCAGCGAAGCGAGGATGTCCTCGGTCCGCAGGTCCGCCGCCAGGGCGGCCCGCGGCCTCCGGCCGCCGCCATGCACGACCGCGTCGAAGGAATCGGTGCGTGTCGTCAGCGGCGGACGATCGACGGCGAGGCCGGCCGCGGCCGGGTCGACGAAAGGCGGTTCGCCGTGCGCCATTTCGAACGCCAGGTCGAAGCCGGCGGCATGGGGCACGGCGCGGCGCGACTCGCCACGAGCCGGACCGACGATCCGCATGCCGCCGGACGCCACCGGCAGCCCGGCACCCGCGCCGACGGCGGCCCCGCGGACCGAGGGCGGTTGCGGCTGGTCGGGCGACCGCTCGTCGGCCGGCGCGACCACGAGGTCGTCGAGCGGGACGTTCTCCGGCCCCTCGACCGCGGGCTGTGGATCGAGCGACTCGAGTGCGGGTGACGCGTCGTCGGCCAGCATGCCGATCGGCACCTCGGCCGGCCCGGCCGCATCCGGGCCGCCATCCGGGGCCAGGACCACGGGCGGACGTGCCGTGAGCGGATCGAGCCGCCGGCCGGACTCGACGACGAGCACGACCGCGGCGGCGACCGCGGCGAGCGAGATCGCGACGGCGGGCGCGGCGTCGGCCCAGCGGCCGCGGCGCCGATCAACCTCCCGCCCCGGGGCCGCTGCGGGCAGGATGCCGGCCGCCCGGTCGAGGTCCACGCCCCGGCCGGGGCCGGCCGAGAACACGCCGGACCGGACCCGGTCCGCCAAGCCCGCCGGAACAGCGACCCGCGCGAGGAGGCGGTCCACGGCCGCGTCGTCGAACAGCGCCTCGCGGGCCAGGCGGTCGGCGATGCCGTCCGGCACGTGGACGTCACGCAGGGCGGCGTCGATGCGGTTGTCGTCAGTCATGCTTCACCGCCTGGCCGCCGCCCGCAGGGAGGGGCAGCCGGTCCCGCGCCTCGAGGAGGAACTCCCGCAGCCGGCTCCGGCCACGGCTGACCCGCGAGAGCACCGTGCCCAGCGGGATGCCCTGCAGGTCGGCGGCCTCCTGGTGCGTGAGTTCGCCGACGACCACGAGGAGCAGCGTCTCGCGCAACTCCGCGGGCAGCCGGGCGAGCGCCTGCTGCATGGCCGCCGAGAGTTCGTCGTGGAACGGGTCGTGCGGATCGATCGCCGGATGGGGCATCTCCCCCGCCGGCGACTCCCGCTGCTCCCGCCGCCGCCAGTGGTCGGCCACTCGCCGCCGGAGGATGGTGAGGAGCCAGGCCCGCTCGCTGCGGCTGCGGTCGTAGAGATCGCGGCTCGTCCAGGCCGAGCGGAACGTGTCCTGGAGCACGTCCTCGGCGTCGTGCGCGTTGCCGATGAGTCGGTAGGCCACCCGGTAGAGGACCGTGACATGCTCGCCCAGCCAGGCGTCGAACTGCTCGACGTTCACGGGAGTACGCGGCATGGCTCGACGCCGGTGGCTCGGGCGGACCGACGCGACCCGCCAGTGGAAATTCGGCCGGGAGGACGGGAACTATTCCCCGCGGCCCGCGGAGCGGGGCTCCCGCGAAAGATGATACCCCGGCCCGGCTGCGACGCGGACATCAGCCGGCGGGATGGCCCCGGCGGAGCGAGGCGGCCGAGGCCGCCAGCCAGCAGGGCAACTGGCCCGCCGCCGGCAGTTTCACGACCCGGGCGGAGCGGATGCCGGGGCATTCGAGCACCGCCGCCACCGCCTGCGGCGAGGGCTTCTGGTCGAGGTTGAGCACGCCGATCGCGTCGCCTCCGGGCGCCGCGCGGCCGACGGTCATCTGGGCGATGTTCACGCCGAGTTCGCCGAAGGCCGTGCCGACGCGGCCGATGATGCCCGGCACGTCCTGGTGCGTGAACACGAGCAGCACGCCGTCGAGGTAGGCCTCGAGGCGGTGCCCCTCGAGCTGCACCAGCCGCGGCATCGCGTGGCCGAAGAGGGTGCCGGCCGCCCGATGCACCTTGTCGCCCGACACGAGGTCCACAGCGACCACGGAGCTGAAGGCGCCGGGGTCGGTGCGGCTCTGCTCGACGATGTCGATGCCCCGCTCGCGGAGCAGCATCTCG
>JBJTHX010000411.1:0-2788 GCA_046094745.1 Planctomycetia bacterium | reverse complement strand
TGCCCGGACCTTCCCGGTGGACCAGCCCAGAACCATGCCCGAACCGCACCTCCCGAGCCTGCCGATCCTGCTGGCCGCCGGCGCGGAGGTGGGGCTGCGGCCCCTGCTCGTGCAACTGGCGGTGATCATCCTCGCCGCCCGGGCGGGGGCGGCCGTGGCCCGCCGGCTCGGGCAGCCGAGCGTGGTGGGCGAGATCGTGGCCGGCCTCGTGCTCGGGCCGTCGGTCTTCGGGGCCTTGGCCCCGGAGTGGTTCGCGGCCGTGTTCCGCGGCCCGGCGGGGCAGGGGGGGCAGCTCGAGGCGGCGCTCACGGGCTTCAGCCAGGTGGGCCTGATCCTGCTCTTGTTTCTGATCGGCCTCGAGTTCGACTTCTCGCACATCCGCCGCCAGGGGCGGCCGGCCGCCGAGATGAACGCGGCCGGCGTGGCGGCGCCCTTCGCGCTGGGGCTGGGCCTGGCGACGCTGATGGCGCCGCGGCTCGAGGCCCTCGGGGCCGCCGCCCCGATCGACCCGCGGACGTTCGCGCTCTTCCTCGGCACGGCCCTGTCGATCACGGCGATCCCGATCCTCGGGCGAATCCTCATCGAGATGGGGATGCAGCACACGCCGCTGGGCGCGACGGTGATCGCCGCGGCCGCCTGCGACGACGCCGTGGGCTGGATCCTGCTCGCGGCGGTCTCGGCGATCACGGTGGGCAGTTTCGAGGCGGCCGCGATCGTGCGCATGGCGGCGGCCACGCTCGCCTTCGCCGCCGCGATGCTCCTCGTCGTGCGGCCGCTCGCGCTGCCGCCGCTCGAACGGGCGGTCGTGGACGACGCGGCGGGCCGGCCGCGGCTGCCGCTCGGCTGGCTGTCGGTGCTCTTGGCCGCGCTGTTGCTCGCGGCCCTCGTGACGAGCCGGATCGGGATCTTCGCGATTTTCGGCGCGTTCCTGCTGGGGGCGGCCCTGTCGGGATCGCCCCGGCTCCGCGAGGCCGTGGCGGTCCACTTGACCGACTTCGTGACCGTCTTCTTCCTGCCGATCTTCTTCACCTACACGGGCCTGCGGACGAACGTCGGGGCGCTGGGCTCGCCCGAGGCCTGGGGCTGGTGCGCCGCGGTGTTCGCGGCGGCCGTGCTCGGCAAGTGGGGCGGCTGCGGGCTCGCGGCGCGGCTGGCCGGCATGCCCGGCCGGGAGGCGGCGGCCGTGGGCGTGTTCATGAACACGCGGGCGCTGATGGAACTGATCGTGGTGAACGTGGGCATGGACCTGGGCGTGATCCCGCCGGCGGTCTACTGCATGCTCGTGCTGATGGCGATCGGCACGACCCTCATGGCCACGCCGCTGGCCGCGGCGCTCCTGAAGGGCACGCCCCACGCCCCCACGCTCGCCGCCCGCGGCTTCCTCCGCGGCTGACGGGCGGCGGCTTTACGAGCCGCCAGCCTCCAGGCTTGCGACTGGGCTCAAGCGAACCATCACACGCATTCGCACACCTGGAGGTGTGCGCCACAGGATTGGCGCATTCGCACACCTGGAGGTGTGCGCCACAGGGCGCGGCAGATCAGCCGCAGGCGGCGGCGAGGTCGCGGACGAACGACGTGACGCCGTCGAGCAGCGTCGCCCGCGGCGCCGTCGCCCGCTCCGCGACGAGCTTCACGAGCGCGGAGCCGACGATCGCGCCGTCGGCCACCGTGGCCACCGCCCGCACCTGCTCGGGCGAGGCGATGCCGAAGCCGACGAGGATCGGCACGTCGGCCTGCGTCTTCAGCCAGCGGACGCGGTCGGCCAGGCCGGCGGGCAGTTCGGCGCGGGCGCCCGTCACGCCCGCCACCGACACGCAGTAGAGGAAGCCGGTCGACTTCTTCGCGATCGCCGCGGCCCGCTCCGGCGGCGTGGTGGGCGTGACGAGCCGCACGAGCGCGAGGCCCGCCGTGCGGCAGGCGGCGTCGAGGTCGTCGCTCTCCTCCAGCGGCAGGTCGGGCACGACGAAGCCCGCCAGCCCGGCCGCCAGCGCGTCGGCCACGAACCGGTCGATGCCGCGGCGGAAGATGATCGAGTAGCTCGCCATCGCGAGGATCGGCATCGTCGTGTGCGCCGCGGCGGTCTTCGCGATGGCGAACACGCCCTCGAGCGTGAGCCCCTTGCCGAGCGCCCGCGTGTAGGAGGCCTGGATCACGGGGCCGTCGGCGATCGGGTCGCTGTAGGGCACGCCGAGTTCGCAGAGCGACCCGCCGGCCTGGGCGATGGCGGCGATCACCTCGGCGGTCGTGGCGGCGTCGGGGTCGCCGGCGGTGACGAACGGCGCGAGCGCCTTGCGGCCCGCGGCCCTGTTGGCGGCGAACAGCGCCTCGAGCCTGGCGATCGGCCGCACGGCCGCGGCTGTCGGGCTCATCGGGCCGCCCCCGAGCCGTCGGCCGCCAGCCCGCGGAGCCGGGCGATCTCGGCGGCGTCCTTGTCGCCGCGGCCGGAGAGGCAGACGACGAGGATCTCGTCGGGGGAGCGGCGGCCCGCCTCGGCCACGGCCCAGGCGAGCGCGTGCGAGGTCTCGAGCGCCGGCAGGATGCCCTCGCGGCGGGCCACGAGGTCGAAGCCGTCGAGCGCCTCGGCGTCGGTGACGCTCGTGTATTCCACGCGGCCGAGGTCCCGCCAGTAGGAGTGCTCGGGGCCCACGCCGGGATAGTCGAGGCCCGCCGACACGGAGTGCACGTCGGACGTCTGGCCGTCGTGGTCCTGGAGCACGTAGCTCAACGAGCCGTGGAGGATGCCGGGGCTGCCGTAGGAGAGGCTCGCGGCGTGGTCGCCCGGCTGGCC
>JBJTHX010000410.1:0-3271 GCA_046094745.1 Planctomycetia bacterium | reverse complement strand
GGCCGGCCCGTGCTCGTCGCGGGCGATCGCCTGCACGAGGGCCACGAGGTCGGCCGTGCCCGCGGTGCCCCCGGATCGCGACGTGGACGGCTTCCATCCGGAGAACGCCGGCCTCCTCTCGCAGGGCAGGCCCCGCTTCATCCCGTGCACGGCCGCGGGCGTGCAGCGGATGCTCATCGAAGCCGGGATCGAGACCGCGGGCCGGCACGCCGTGATCATCGGCCGCAGCGACATCGTGGGCCGGCCGCTGGCCCTGCTCCTGTCGGCGAAGCCGCCCGCCGGCACCCAGGGGGGCGACGCGACGGTCACGATCTGCCACAGTCGCTCGACCGACCTCGCCGCCATCACCCGGCAGGCGGACATCCTCGTGGCCGCGGCGGGCCGGCCGGGCCTGGTGACCGCCGACATGGTGAAGCCCGGAGCGGCCGTCGTCGACGTGGGCATCAACCGGGTGGACGGACGGCTCGTGGGTGACGTCGATTTCGCGGCCGTCCGCGCGGTCGCCGGCTGGATCTCACCGGTCCCCGGCGGCGTCGGCCCGCTCACGGTCGCCGTGCTCCTGTGCAACACCGCGCTGGCCGCCGAACTGCGACTCGGCCGGCGCTGACCTCACCGCCGGATGAGCGACGGGTTGAGGCCGATGATGAGCATGGCGATGAAGGAGAGGCCGATGATCACGGCATGCCGGCCGGCCATCTCGATCCCGGCGTCGATCAGCATCCGCTGCACGCCGGCGGCCGTGCAGGGGATGAACCGGGGCCGGCCCTGCGACAGGAGGCCGGCGTTCTCCGGATGGAAGCCGTCCACGTCGCGATCCGGGGGCACCGCGTCGAGCACGGCCACGCTGTCGACGTGCGGCGGCAGCGGCAGCTGCACGAGGATGCCGTCGGCCGGCCCGTGCTCGTCGCGGGCGATCGCCTGCACGAGGGCCACGAGGTCGGCCGTGCCCGCGGTGGCCGGCATGGGGATCACCTCGGAGTCGATGCCCACGCGGGCGGCGGCGGCGGCCTTGCTCTTCACGTAGGAAGCGCTCGCCCCCATGTCGCCGACGAGCACCACGACCAGCCGGGGCGGCCGCCCGACCATGGTGGCGAAGGCCCGCACCTCCTCCGCGAGCGACGCCTCGATCCGCTGCGCGAGGGCCCGGCCGTCGAGAAGCCGCGCCGTCATCGCGGCGCCTCGGTCGCCTCGGCCCAGCGTTTCCAGCGGCCGTCGATGTCGGCGGCCTGGGTGCCGCCCTCGTGGAGCACGACGAGGTAGCGGAAGGTGCGGGACTCGCCGGCGGGAAGCGTGTAGTCGCCGCTGCCGGCCGGAGCGCCGGCGAAGTCGTGGAGGCCGAAGGGATTGGCCGCCAAGAGCCCGTAGTCGCGGGCATGCCAGTGGGTCGGGTGCCGGAAGTTTGCCGGATGGTCGAGGACGGCCAGGCCCACGGTTCGGCCCGCCACGGGCCCGCAGTAGGCGACCCAACGGGCCGGCTTGCCCCAGGCGTCGGCGTCGGCTTGGCCCTCGGAGTTGAGGATGTGGCCGGCCGCCCCGCGGGAGCCGTGCTCGTCCTTTGTCTGCAGGGTGGCCGGCACCCGCAGGCCGAAGGTGCCCTCCTTGGTGTCGCCGAACTTCACGGGGCCGTGGTCGGCATGGACCGTCACGGCGTAGTCGATCGTCCGCGACGACCCGTCGGCGGAGAAGGCGATGCGGCGGGAATCGGTGCACACCACGTCGCCATCGGCCCGCCGCCACCGGTTGCGGGTCTCGATGTGGCCCACCGGGCCACCGGTGCAGGCGACGAGTTCCACGTGCTCGATCCTGTTCTCGGCGCGGTAGTGCTCGGCGTCGGCCCGCGGGTGCGAGGCCCAGAAATCCACCCCGTTGACGGCGCCGTGCGTGAACCAGATCGACTCGTGGTGCGGGTGGTCGTGGGGCTCGCCTGCCAGTCCCTCGACGATCGGCCAGGCCCGGGTCATGGCGGCACCGCCGGGGCCGATCACGGGATGCAGGATCGGCTTGCGGTGCCCGGTGAAGACGTACGAGGTGAACGGCTTGCCGTCGACGCTCACGTCGACCCGGCCATCGTGCCGCGAGAGCCGCACCTCGGCCGCGGGCGCCGCCGTGCCGGCCGCCACGGCGGCGATGACGACGAGCAGGCGGATCATGGCTGGGCCTCGACGCACAGGGTCCGCAACGGGTGTTGGATCTCCTCCAGCAGCCGGCCTTCCTCGGTGGACAGGTTGCCCCGGGTCTTCGCCTCCAGCATCGTCAGCGTGTCGATGAAATGCCGGGCCGTCGCCAGGTTCTTGACCGACTGCTTCGTGATCGGGTTCGGAATCCGGCCCAGGGCCATGAGCGCCTGCGTGAAGAGCGTGTGGATCAGGAACTCGAACGTGGCCGGCGGCATCTGTGGGCCGCCGGTCTCGGCGGCCATCGGCGGCGGTTCGGCGGCGGTCTCTTCGGGCATGTGACAGCTCCGGGAAATACGGTGCGGTGGATCAGGCTTCGGCCACCCAGGCGCTGCCGGCGTGCCGCTCCACCGCCGCGGCCACCAGCCCGGCGAACAGCGGGTGGGCCGCCGTCGGCTTGCTCTTGAACTCGGGGTGGAACTGCACCGCGACGAACCAGGGATGGTCGGTCAACTCGACGATCTCCACGAGGGTGCCCGCCGGATTGGTGCCAGCGATCACGAGCCCCGCCTCCTCCAGGGCCGCCCGGTACTTGGAGTTGAACTCGTAGCGATGCCGGTGCCGCTCGGTGATCCGCCCGCTGCCGTAGGCGGCGGCCGCCCGCGTGCCCTCGACGAGGACCGCCGGTTGGGCGCCCAGCCGCATCGTGCCCCCCTTGTCCACGACCGCGTGCTGCTCGTCCATCAGGCAGATCACGGGGTGGGGCGTGTTGCGGTCGAACTCGGTCGAGTGGGCGGCTTCGAGGCCCGCCACGTGCCGGGCCACGTCGATCACCGCGCACTGCATACCCAGGCAGATGCCGAGGAAGGGAAGCCGCCGCTCGCGGGCGAACCGGATCGCCTCCACCTTCCCCTCGATGCCCCGCTCGCCGAACCCGCCCGGCACGAGCAGGCCGTCGAAGCCGGCCAGGAGCCGCTCGGCCCCCTCCCGCTCGATGTCCTCGCTCTTGATCGGCTGCACGCGGACCTGCGTGCGGTGGGCGACGCCGCCGTGGGCGCGCGCCGCGTCGATGCTCTTCTAGGCATCGCGATGCTCGGCGTACTTGCCCACCAGCGCGATCGACACCTCGTGCTCGGGATTCCGCAGCCGATGGAGGA
>JBJTHX010000409.1:0-3777 GCA_046094745.1 Planctomycetia bacterium | reverse complement strand
CTGGGGCATGGGCGTCGGCATGCTCACGGGCCTGGCCTGGGGCGACCTCGCCGGCTGGGGCGGCTACGGCTCCGCGCCCGTCTCCTACAACTACGGCTCGACCGTCTGCTACCAGGACGACGGCGTCTACGTGCAGGGCAGCCGCGTGGGCACGGCGGAGGAGTATGCGGCCCAGGCCACGGCGCTCGCCGCCCAGGGCGGGTCCGACGCGAAGATCGCCGCCGAGGACAAGTGGCGGCCGCTGGGCATCTTCGCCCTGGCCCGCGCGGAGGAGACGAACCCGAGCACGTTCATGAGCCTGGCGATCGACAAGGAGGGACTCCTGCGGGGGCAACTACTACGACGCCGTCTCCGACTCGACGATGAACATCACGGGCAAGGTGGACAAGAAGACGCAGCGGGCCGCCTGGACGCTCGGCGACAAGAAGACGCCGGTCTACGAGGCCGGGCTGTCGAACCTCACCCAGCAGCAGACGACGATCCTCGTCCACCGCGACGGCGGCAACGTGGAGCAGATGCTCCTGGTGCGGGTGCAGGACCGGCCGGGGGCCGACGGCGACGCGAAGGGGGCGGCCAAGTCGGCGGCGCCGAAGCCGGCGGCGGCCGTGCCCGACGACGACCCGGACGGCGACGAGTCGTGAGGCTGGCCCTGACCGCTGCCGGGCTGCTGCTCGTGGGCGGTGGAGCCACCGGCTGCGGCCCGGCGCCGCCGCCGAACGCTCCAGCCGCCTTCGCGGCCGGCCGGTGGGTCGACCTCACCCACGCCTTCGGCCCCGACACGATCTCCTGGCCGACGGAGCAGGGGTTCGTGCTCGAGCGGGAGTTCGCCGGGCCGAACCCCAAGGGCTACTACTACGCCGCCAACCGGATCGCGACGGCCGAGCACAGCGGCACGCACCTCGACGCGCCGCGGCATTTCGCCGAGGGGCGGAAGACGAGCGACGAGATCGACCCCGCCCGGCTCGTCGGCGAGGCGGTGGTGGTGGACGTGACCAGGCAGTGCGCGGCCGATCCGGCCTACGAGGTCGCGATCGACGACCTCGTGGGCTGGGAGCGGGCCCACCGCCGGCAGCTCGTCGACGTGATCGTGCTCGTGAAGACGGGCTGGGCCGGGAAGTGGCCGGACCGCGCGGCCTACCTCGGCACCGCCGCGACGGGGCCGGAGGCGGTGGCGGAGTTGCGGTTTCCGGGGCTCGCGCCGGCGGCGGCCCGCTGGCTCGTCGAGCAGCGTCGCATCCGGGCGATCGGCATCGACACGGCGAGCATCGATCACGGGCCCTCGACGCACTTCGAGTCGCACGTCATTCTGTGCGGGGCCGAGGTGCCGATCTTCGAGAACGTGGCCGACCTGTCGGCGTTGCCGGCGGTGGGCGCATTCGTGGTGGCGTTGCCGATGAAGATCGCCGGCGGCAGCGGCGGCCCGCTGCGGATCGTCGCCCGGCTGCCGGAAGTGCCGCGGAAACCTTGACGGCCGCACTCATGTGGACTAACTTAGTCCATATGATCAACGTGAACATCCACGACGCGAAGACGCGGCTATCAGCACTCGTGCGGGCCGTCGAGGAACGGGGTGAGACCGTGATCCTGCAGCGGCATGGCAAGCCGGTCGCCGAGATCCACGCCTACGGCACCCGAGGCGATGCCGCCCAGCCCCGCGACCTGACGCCCGATCCCGCACTCGTGCCGCGGCTCGCTGCCGGCTACGACCCCGCCGAGCCGCTCACCGATGACGAGTGGCCGCCGGACGGGCGATGAGGCTCTTGCTCGATACGAGCGCGCTGGTCCACCTCGCATCGGGCACGCTGTCGGCCACCGCCGCGGACGCCCTGCGGCAGGGAGGCATGGCGGTCATTTCCCCCGTGATCCCCTGGGAACTGGCCATCAAGGTGAAGGCCGGAAAGTTGGAACTGCCGCTGCCACCGCTCGCATACTGCGTGAGCCTGGCCCGACGACACCAACTCACGTTGCCACAGGAGGGTCTTGACGCGGCGCTGCTGTGTGCGGCGGCGGATCTGCCGCTCATTCACCGGGATCTGTTCGACCGCATCCTCGTGGCCACCGCACTGCGGGAGCAGTTCGCGGTGCTCACGCCCGACCGCACGATCGCGATGTATCCCGTGGTGACGGTCTGGTGAGGGGCGGGCTGTCCACCACGACCGCGCCGGGGCGGCATCTGGTATCCTCCCGGCTCCCTGAACGGAAAGGAACGACCGTGGCCAAGAAGATCGTGATGCGGACGGGCGAGGCGCTCGTGGAGGCCGACGAGGCCTGGAGCGCGGCGGAACCCGAGGTGGTGATCGGCGAACTCGACGGCCCGGTCGGCTACGCGATCGCGAACCTCATCGGCGACCAGGTGAAGGGCCACTCCCGGGTGTGGGCGATCCTCAACAGCGACGTCCAGGTCCGCCCCGCCACGCTGATGGTCAGCAAGTACACGGCGCCCAACGCCCGCTACACGAACGTCCTCATGGGCACCGTGCAGGCGGCGATCGCCCACGCCGTGCTCGACAGCGTCCGCGCGGGGCACATCCCCAAGGCCAAGGTCAACGACATCGGGAGCATCGTGGCGGTGTGGCTCGACCCCTCGGCCGGCGACGCGAAGACGAAGATCGACCACGAGGTGCTGTTCCGCACCCACCGCGAGGCCACGGCGAAGGCGATCGCCAAGGCGATGAACAACGAGCCCTCGATCGACTGGCTGCTCAAGAACCAGAAGAAGGTGGGCCACTACTTCCACGAACTGGCCGTGAAGGGCGAGTTGTAGGGCGGAGGGCGTTCAGGCGGTGGCGTCGAGCAGGCCGCGGATGTAGCCGACGGCGAACAGCCGGCCGAGCATGTGATAGCCGGCCAACTCGTTCGACTCGCCCTCCAGCGTGGGCACGTGGTCGGGCCGCATCGGGCCCGTGAAGCCGATGGCCCGGTAGGCACGGATGCAGGCGGCCATGTCGGTCTTGCCGTTGTCGTGGAACGTCTCGCGGAACCGCGGCACGGCCCCCTGCACGTCGCGGAAATGCACGTAGTGGATCCGGCTGCCGAAGCGACGGACGAGGGCGGGGATGTCGTGGTCGCCCATCGAGGCGAACGAACCCTGGCAGAAGCACAGGCCGTTGGCCGGGCTGTCGTTGAGCCGGAACACCCGCGCGAACGCCTCCGGCGAGACCAGGATCCGGTCCTGGTGCTTCAGCGGCGACATCGGCGGGTCGTCGGGGTGGAGGGCGAGTTTCACCCCCTCCCGCTCGGCGACCGGCACGATCCGGTCGAGGAACCAGGCCAGGTTGTCCCACAGCCGGTCGGCCGTGATCGGCCCGCCGCGGCCCGGGGCCGGGTCGAGGTCGGCTGCGTCGAAGGCGGTCACGACCGCGCCGCCCCGCTCGGGGGCCGTGGTCGTGGTGCGGGTCCAGTCGTCGTCGGGCATGAAGTTGTAGCAGAGGATCTCGACGCCGAGCCGGGCCATGTCGCGGACGAGGTCGACGAAGCCGGCGAGCTGGGCCTCGCGGCCCGCACGGCCATGGGTGATCTCATCGTGCGGGATGAAGCCCTCCACGATCGAGAGCCGGAGGCCGTGGGACCGGGCCTCGGCGACCAGGTCGTCAAGCGTGCGGCCGAGATGGGCGGGGTAGCGGGCCACCAGGTCGCTTGCCCCCATCTGGGCGGCGAGGCGGAGCGTGGCTGCGACGTGGGGCGTGCAGACGAGGGCGATGCGCATGGTCGTGAGGATCGGGGAGGGCGGGCCTCACCGCCCGGCGGGCCCGTTCGGCCGCGGCGCCGTGAGGTCGA
>JBJTHX010000408.1:0-3880 GCA_046094745.1 Planctomycetia bacterium | reverse complement strand
CGCCCCCAGTCTCGACGCGGCGCTGGCGATCCTGCGCGGCCTGGAGGCCGACACCGAGCCGGACGCGGGGCCGTGAGCGGCGCGGGTGCCGCCGCGACCGCGGACGAGCTGCGGCTGTTCGTGGCGATCGACCTGCCGGCGGACGTCCAGCGGCGGCTGCTGCGGCTCGTGCCCGCGGCGTCGGGCGTGCGGCCGGTCGCCGCGGGGCAGGTCCATCTGACGCTCCATTTTCTGGGTGGCGTGGCGGCCGCCGCCGTGGAGCCGCTGACCACGGCACTCGCTGGCGTGGCCTGGCATGGGTTTCCGCTGGTGCTCGCGGGGGGCGGGCGGTTTCCGCCGCGCGGCCCGGCGTCGGTCCTGTGGGTCGGCGTCCGCGAGAGCGGCCCGCTGCGCGGGCTGCACTCGGCACTGGCCGCGGCCATGCGTGACCACGGGCTCCCGGTCGAGACCCGCCCCTTCGTGCCGCACGTCACCGTGGCCCGGCTCGCGCGGCACGCGGGCCGCGCGGCCGTCGACGACTTCCTCCGGGCCGCGGACCAACTCGAGCCGCTGGAGGTCGGCGTGGACCGGTTCCATCTCTACCGCAGCGACCGGGGCCCCGCCGGCCAGGTGCACGCCGTGCTCCGTTCCTTTCCGTCCACAGGGTGACCTGTCCGCGCCGGCGGCGGATGCCGACGGCCGGAGGCCGGGCGGGCCGCCGCGGTCGGACAGACGAGGGGCTGCTGATCGCCGCGCTCGTGCACGACGTGGGGCTGGCCATCGCGGCGGTCCTCTGGCCGGCGCTGCATCCAGTGGGCAGAGGTTGGCGAATCCAGTTTGGCTTGGTAACAAATCGCGTTCTGGCCCCGGGCGTCCGGGCGTTGGGCACGCCCGATTAGGAGAGGCCGTCGTGAGTCGCCGAAACAGGGCGGGGTGCGGAGCATCGCTGCGGCTGGCCTGCGTATGCTGCGCGAGCCTTGTCGCGGTGACGCTGCCGACCGGGGCGTACGCCATCTGCGGCCTCGATGCCGCGGCCTTCGAGCAGGTCCGTGACGTCGAGGACCTCGACGCGCGACAGGCATGGGCGCGGGAGGTCACGCGGCAGGGGGGCGCGTCGTGCTTGGTGTGCCATCTGGCCGGCTATGGTCCGCGGAATCGCTATGGAACCGCGATCAATATGCTGGTGGGGGGATTCGACCGGGAAAACTCCGCCCGCAAGCGCGAGGCGGGGCGGCGGGTCAACGACATCCCGGCCGATCCGTCGCTGCCAAACTCACCGACCTTTGGCGATCTGATCCGCCGCGGCCTGCCGCCGGCCGCCGATCTCGCGGCCGACCGGGCCGCGATCCAAAACGTCCCGGCCGATCCGCCCGAGCAGGTCACCGTTCAGCAGGCCCGCGAACTGGTGCGGCAAGTGGAGGCGGAATCGCGGTTCGGGATCCTCCAGCTCAGCCGCACGCCCGAGGTGAGCCCGGAAGTCGCGGCGGTGCTCGCCGAGTTCCGCGGCGAGATGCTGATCCTCGGGCTGCGGTCGCTCTCTCCGCAGGTCGCTCGGGCGCTCGAAGGGAGCCAGGCGGCCACCGTCTGGCTGCATTCGGTCACGGCGGTCGGCGCCGAGGCCGCCAAAGCCATCGCCGGGGTGCCGGGCCACCTGGCGCTCTCCGGACTGGTGGAGCTCGACTCCGTGCCGCTGGCGAGGAAACTGGCCCAGCGCCACGCGCCGCTCTCGCTTCCCTACCTGAAAAAGATCGGGCCCGAGGCGGCCGCGGCGTTAACGCAGACCCCCCGCGGCCTGACGCTGGCCGCACTGACCGACGCGTCACCGGAGGTCCAGGAGGCGCTGGCCGCCCCCGGCGCGGCGCTTTCGCTGCCGAGCCTTGCCTCGCTGGACTCGCTGCCGCTCACCCAGAAACTCGCTGCGGGCTACGCGTCGGCGGTCATCCTGCCGGGCGTCCGGTCGCTGTCGGTCGAACAGGCCGAGGTGATCGCCGCCGTGAGGCGGCCGTTCTTTCTGGGAGGCACCTTTCTGCCGCTCGCCGTGATGTCGGAGGAGGTCGCGGCCGTGTTCGCGAAGAACCCGGCCGCGGGGCGATTGAAGCTGGCGGGCCGGGTGATCTCCGATCCGGCCCTCAAGGTCCTGACGGAGTCCGCCGTACCTTTCGAACTGCAGGACGTGACCTCCTTGAGCGACGAGCAGGTGCGGATTCTGGCCACGGCGGCGGATCGCGTCGCGGGCGGTCCGTTCGGGAGTCAGTCGAAAATCAGTCTGCCGATGCTGACGACGCTCGACTCGCCCCTGTTGGCCGAGACGCTGCTGCGCTGCTCGGGTGCATTCGGCAACGTCGCGAAGATCTCGCCCGAGGCGGCGGCGGCGCTGGGCCGCGTGCCGGAAGCGGCGGCCGGCAAGCCGAGTCCAGGGCTGAACTTCCCCAGCCTCGCGGAGCTGAATCCCGAGACGGCCCGGCTCTTGATGAACCGGCGCTGGGCGGGGATCTCGCTGCCGGCGCTCAGGGAGGCGGCGCCCGAGACCGTGCGATGCATCGTCCGGCAAAGTTCCGCCGTGTCGCTGGGCCTCACGGCCATCACGCCCGAAGTGGCTGCCGTGTTCGGCGACATGGCCAGCGACACCACGAACCTGGGAGGGGGCCCGCTTGCGTTTCCCTGCCTGTCCGAACTCTCCCCGGAGGCGGCACGGGTGCTGGTGACGGCGCTGAACCGCGGCAAGGAGGTGCCTTCGTGGGGCGGTCTCGACCGGTCGCCGCAGTTGTTCATCGGCGGCCGTGGATTGGCGGGCATCGCTCCGCCGTTGACCCCGGCCCTGGCTCGTGAACTGGCGCAGTATCGGGGCCGGCTCTCGATCGCCGGCCTGCTGGGGGAGCTGTCGGCGGAGGCGGCCGCCGCGCTGCAGGCGTATCGCGGCCCGTCCATCGATCTCTCCGGCCCAGCGATCGACAGGCCGTCGCCCGCAACGGCGGCGGCACTAGCCGAGATCCCCGTGAAGCTCGACCTGCCGCTCCGGGTGCTCGACTCGGTGCCGCTGGCCGAGAAGCTCGCCGGCCAGAGCAGTCTGTCGCTCAACGACCTGACCGTGCTCTCTGGCGAGGTGGCCCAGGCACTGGCGCGGCACAGCCGTGACCTGTCCCTCAACGGCCTGACCACGCTCTCTGCCGAAGCCGCACGGGCGCTGGCGCAGCACCAGGCGTATGGCATGCGGCTCAGCGGCCTGACCACGCTCTCCGAAGAGGCGGCCGAGGCATTCTCGCAGTACAAGGGCTTTTTGAACCTCAACGGTCTGACCATGCTGCCGGATGATGTCGCCCGGGCACTGGCGCGGCACACGGGCGATCTGGCGCTCAACGGCCTGACCACGCTCTCGGCGGAAGCTGCCACGGCACTCGTGCAGCATGAGGGCAAACTGTCCATCGCCGGCCTGACAACGTTCTCTACCGGGGTAGCCAGGGCACTCGCTGCCGCCGATACGTGGTCGGGCAGTCTTCTTTTGGTCACCGCGATCGACTCCCCCGATGCGGTCGCCATCGCCCAAGCACTCGCCACCAGGAACGGCCCGTTGAATCTCCCCAGCCTCAAAAAAATCTCCCCCAAGACGCTCGCGGCCCTGATTCAGAAGGCGGACGTCCAGATACCGCCGCTCGAAACGCTGGAGTTGATCCCCGAGCCCGACGGCAGCCCAACGGAAGATTTCGTGATTCCCGAGGGGTTCCAACTGCGACAGAAGCGGTAGCCGCCCCGCCTCATCGGCGTGCTCGTCCCAGCGCACACTGTGCGAGCGGCCCCCGGGGTGTGTTGAGGGTGGGGAGATTCAACGGGCCGTGCCTGGGGGCGAGTGCTTGGGCGATGGCGACCGCTGCGGGGGGGTCGGGCGCGGTGACCGATGGAAGAC
>JBJTHX010000407.1:0-2821 GCA_046094745.1 Planctomycetia bacterium | reverse complement strand
CCGTCGCTCTCGATGGACGTGACGACGGTCTCCAACACGGCGACGTTCTTCGGCGAGTCGCCGACGAGCGGCCAGGTGATGCAGTTCACGGTCGTGGTGCCCGAGCCGGGGGCGCTGGCACTCGCCGCCCTCGGCCTCGCGGGCTACGCCCTCCGCCGCCGCGCCGCGTAGCGGCGGGCTGCGGACGCCGGTCACCCGTGCTGGAGGAGATCCTTGAGCCGGGCCGCCGCCGTGCGGCCCACCGGGAGCGGGTCGGCAACGCCCGTGAAGAACAACAGCGTCTGGTCGCGGGACTGCCACTGCGTCGCGCGGACGGCCGGCACCTGCACGATCAGCGAACGGCTGATCCGCTGGAAGCCGGTCGCGGGGAGCGAGGCCTCCCATTCGCCCATCGTGCGGCGGACGACCTGCGGCGGCCGGCCACGGGCCTGCAGCCGCGTGTAGTTCTTGACCGCCTCGATCCAGACGATGTCGGCATAGGGCACCACCTCCACCCGCCGGCCCCGGCTGGCGGTGAGCATGACGCCGTCGGCCGTGTCGGCCCCGGCCTCGCCCGCCTCCTCGACGGCCTGCTCGGCCTCCGCCGCCGCCGGCTGCGCGGCGGCCTCCCGCGCGAAGAGCTGCTCCAGCCGCTCGACCGTGATCGCCAGCCGGTCGCGATCGAACGGCTTGAGCACGTAGTCCACCGCGCCGTGGCGGAAGGCGTCGATCGCATGCCCCTCCGCCGCCGTCACGAACACGACCCTCGTGCCCGGCGGTATGCCGGCGACCAGGTCGATGCCCAGCCGGCCGGGCATGTTGATGTCGAGGAACACCACGTCGGGAACCCGCCCGCGCAGAAACCGCTCCGCGTCGTCCACGCTGCGGGCCGTGCCGACCACGTCCACCGTGTCGAAGGATTCGAGCAGCGCGGCGAGGCGGTCGAGCGCCAGGGGCTCGTCGTCGACGAGCAGGGCGGAGATCACGGGCGGGACTCCAGCCGGCCGGCGGCGGACTCGGACCGGGGGGGCAGCGGCATCCGGATCCGCACCCGCACCCAGCCGTCGGCCTCGGCGTGGGTGAGCGTCGCCCGCGGGCCGCCGAGCAACTGGAGCCGGCGTTCCAGCGAGTGCAGCCCGGTGCCGGTCGAGGCCCGGGCCGAAGGGGGCGCCCAGCGGCCGGTGTTGGCGACCTCGACGACGAGCCAGTCGCCCTCGCGGCGGGCGGCGATCTCCAGCCGCAGCGGCCGCGGGCCCGACTCGGCGCCGTATTTCAGGGCGTTCTCCACCAGCGGCTGGACCATCACCGGCGGCACCGGCACCCCGCGGACGTCGCGGTCGCATGCGATCCGGGTCGCGAGGCCGTCGCCGAACCGCACGGACTGGACGGTGAGGTATTGCTCGATCGCGTCGAGCTCGCGGGCCAGGGGCTCGAGCGTGGTGGCGGGCCGCAGCAGGAAGCGGAGATAGTTGGCCAGTGCCTGGGTGACCGTGTCGATCGTCTCGGGGTCGTCGCGGCTGGCCACGATCGTGTTGAGGGCGTTGAAGAGGAAGTGCGGGCTGATCTGGGATTGCAGCCGGTGCAGTTCGTGCTTCAGGGCCAGCGACTCGGCCTCGATCGCACGGAACTCCGTCGAGTTCCGCTCGCGGACGAGGTGGATGCCGAAGTAGATCGCGCACCAGTTGCCCAGGAGCGTGAGGTCGATCGCCAGGCGGGCCATCAGGCCCAGGCCCCGGCCGGCCGCCGGGTCGGGGCCCCACGCCCGCTCGACGAACCCCAGGGCCAGCGTGATCACCACGGCCGACGTGATCAGGCCGCCCGCGACGAGGCCGATCTTGGAGACGCCGAGCCGGCGCAGGAAACCCTCCTGCAGCGACAGCCATCGCAGCGCCGCAGTGGCCGCGAAACAGCAGCCGATCCGGGCCGCCACGAACGGGACGGAGACGGTCACGGCCGGGCGAAACGCGTCGATGACGAGCAGGAGCACCCCGAAGGCGGCCAGCCAAAATAGCCCGTGGGCAGCCCAGAAGGCCGCCTCCCGCCGCCAGCCGGTGGCCTCGGGCCGCGGGCGACCGGGCAGGTCGGCGGCCGGCGGCACCGCGTCGGAAGAGAGGGAGGCCGTCGTGGAAGCCATGGCTCGGGATGCCGGACCGCGGGGCAGGGTATCCCCCGCATCCATGCATCTTTCCCGGGACGAGGCCCGGCCGCAAGGTTCGCGCCGCGGCCGGCGGCGGTCGGCCGCGGGTTCAGGCCGCGACGGGCGAGAGCCGTTCGTGGACCGCCTCGACGTCGGCGGCCGCGAGATGCCGGTCGGGCCGGGCCGCGGCAAGGACGCCCGCCAGTTCCGCCAGCCGGATCACGGCGGCCGCCGCCCCGCCGGCGATCTCGTGGGCCGTGCGGGCGGCGTCGTCGGCGATGTCCACCGGCCCACCGGCCGCCGCGATGACCGCGGCCTCGAGCAAGCGTCGCGACTCCGCCGCCGTGCAGGGCCGCAGGGCCACCCGCAGCCGCACCGCCTGTTCGAGCCGCGCGTCGCGGGCCAGGAGCGTGAAGAGCCGGCCCTCCCCGGAGAGCACCAGGCTCGCCGCCGGCCGCCGCTCCTGGCAGCGCCGCGCGAGCCGGGCGAGCGTGGCCGCGTCGGCCTCGTGGGCGTCGTCGGCCAGGACGAGGTCGGGCAGGGTCTCCACGGCGGCCCAGGAGGCGGCCGGCCGGATGTCGGCGGTGCGGCCGCCCGCGAGCCCGGCGGCGACCGCCTCGAGCACCGTCGTCTTGCCGACGCCGCTGGGCCCGCAGAGCAGGGCCAGGCCGCCGGGCTGCCCGCAGCCGCAGGCGAGCTGTGCGA
>JBJTHX010000406.1:0-2858 GCA_046094745.1 Planctomycetia bacterium | reverse complement strand
CCATAGCGCTCCGACCGCTTGTAGGCACATGGTTTCAGGTTCACATTCCTCCCCTAACAGGGGTTCTTCTCAACTTTCCCTCGCGGTACTAGTTCACTATCGGTCATCAAGGAGTATTTAGCCTTACGGGATGGTCCCCGTCGATTCAGTCGAGGTTCCACGTGACTCGACCTACTCAGGGTACCCCCTCAACGGAGCAACTCGGCTTTCGCGTACGGGTCTGTCACCCTCTGTGGACGACCTTTCCAAGTCGTTCCGCTAGCCTGTTGTTTGTAACTCCTCGGGGGCCCTACAACCCCGGAGTGGAAACCACTCCGGTTTGGGCTGTTTCCCTTTCGCTCGCCGCTACTGAGGAAATCGAGTTTTCTTTCTTCTCCTGCGGGTACTGAGATGTTTCAGTTCTCCGCGTTCGCCACTGCAACCTATGGATTCAGTTGCAGTCAGTTCGGGCATCCCGGGATCATCACCTGTTTGACGGTTACCCCGGGCTTATCGCAGTCTTCCGCGCCCTTCAAAGCCTCTTGATGCCTAGTCATCCCCCATGCGCCCTTAGTAGCTTGACCACCCGAATCGAGGGCTCGCGAACGAGCACGCTTTTCGGATGAGCTACCGCCGGATATCGCCGCCCGCGGAAACCCGCGAACGGCACACCCGACTGCAACGATTTTCTCGCTCTTGTGGGTTTCGGCCCGTCCACGAGGGACGTCCGAAACCCGCATATCGCCTTGGGAGAACGCTTCCAGAGGACCGCTTGAGACGGTCCCCCTTCGGCATTCTTTTCAAGATGCCAACTACCACGACCGGATTGTCAAGGAACGAAACGAGCCCGCACGGCGGGAGCCGTGCCGGCCCGTACGCGGGAACCGATCCCCTGGAAACCTGAGGATCGGACGCAACTCCCGCAAAAATTAGCGGCGCCCCGGGCCACCGTCAAGCGCCCGGGCAATCCCGGCCATTTGGCCGCATTTTGGCCCCGGGGGCCGCGGGCCGAGCCGCATCTCGATACGGCCCAGCCGGGCGGGTGGTTCGCCGAGTCGCGCCGGGTCCCGCAGCACCGGAAGCGAAGAGAAAAGAAAGAGGCTCCGGTCGGAGTCGAACCGACGATGGCGGATTTGCAATCCGCTGCCTTAGCCACTTGGCTACGGAGCCACGTTCCCGAACCGCTGACACACTACGGGCGCCTGGGCGAACTGGTCAAGGTTTCCTGCGGTGGGCCGCGCCCGGGATGCCAGTGAATCGGTCGCGAAGCCCGGATTCCTTCACTCAACGCGGCTCCGCGGGACGGCGGGCCACGCTTGGAGGCCCGGGACGGCGGGCGATATAGTCTCCACGCTTCCCAGTTTCCCGGGCACGCCAGGCCTGGGCCGCCCGAAACCGCCGCAGGAGCGATTTTCAGCATGACAGCGCAGGGCACGTGCGACATCGGCCTCATCGGCCTGGCCGTCATGGGCGAGAACCTCGCCCTCAACATCGCCAGCCGGGGCTTCCGGATCGCCGTCTACAACCGCACCACGAGCGTCACCGACGCCTTCACGAACGGCCGCGGAAAGCAGGCGAACGTGGTCGGCTGCCACACGCTCGCCGACCTCGTGGCGGCCCTGAAGCCGCCGCGGAAGGTGATGATGATGGTCAAGGCGGGGCCTGCCGTCGACGAACTGATCAAGACGCTCCTCCCGCTGCTCTCCAAGGGCGACTGCGTCATCGACGGCGGCAACACGCTCTACGCCGACACCGAACGCCGAACGAAGGAGGTCGAGGCGGCCGGGCTGCTCTACATCGGCACCGGCGTGTCGGGAGGCGAGGAGGGCGCGCTCAAGGGCCCGAGCCTGATGCCCGGGGGCACGAAGGCCGCCTGGCCCCTCGTGCAGCCGATCTTCCAGGCGATCGCCGCGAAGGTGGGCCCGCAGGGCGACATCCCCTGCTGCGACTGGGTGGGGCCGCGGGGCGCGGGCCACTACGTGAAGATGGTGCACAACGGCATCGAATACGGCGACATGCAGCTGATCTGCGAGGCCTATTGGCTGCTCAAGCACGGCGCCGGCCTGTCGAACGATGCCCTCGCGAAGGTCTTCGACGAGTGGAATCGCGGCGACCTCGACAGCTACCTCATCGAGATCACGCGCGACATCTTCACCGTCAAGGATCCCGAGTCGGGCGACTTCATGGTCGACCGGATCCTCGACAAGGCCGGTGCCAAGGGCACCGGCAAGTGGATGAGCCAACTCGCCCTCGATCTCGGCGTGCCGAGCACGCTCGTGACCGAGGCGGTCTACGCCCGCTGCCTGTCGGCCCTCAAGACGTCACGCGTCCATGCCAGCGGCGTGCTGAAAGGCCCCGACCTCGCCAGCCACGACCGGCCCGCGGAGTTCGTGGAGCAGGTCCGTCAGGCGCTCTACGCCTCCAAGATCGCGAGTTACGCCCAGGGCTACGTGCAACTCGCCGCGGCGGCCAGGGAGCACGACTGGCCGCTCGACTACGGCAGCATCGCCATGATGTGGCGGGGCGGCTGCATCATCCGCGCCCAATTCCTCGAGCGGATCGCCGAGGCTTACAAGGCGAAGCCCGATCTCGAAAACCTCATGCTCGCCCCCTACTTCACCGAGGCGCTCACGAAGGCCCAGAAGGCCTGGCGGCACGTGGTGGCCACCGCGGCCACGATCGGCGTGCCGGTGCCGGCGTTCATGGCGGCCCTGGCCTACTACGACGGCTACCGTCACGCGAGCCTCCCGGCCAACCTGCTGCAGGCCCAGCGCGACTACTTCGGCGCCCACACCTACGAGCGAACCGACAAGCCGGGGACGTTCCACACCGAGTGGCTGGAACTCCGCCGGCCCGTCCGCTGACAGGAGCGATCATGG
>JBJTHX010000405.1:0-6578 GCA_046094745.1 Planctomycetia bacterium | reverse complement strand
GATGCCGCCGGGCTCGAGCAGGTCGACGGCCACGCGGTTGATGCGGTGGTAGGCCCGCAGGGCGTCGTCGAGGGCCGCCCGGCTACGGGCGAACTTCGGCGGATCGAGCACCACCATCCCGAACCGCTCGCCCGCCGACCGCAGCGCGTCGAGCTTCTCGAAGGCGTCGGCGGCCTCGACCGTCACGTTCGCCGCGCCGTTCAGGTCGGCGTTGGCCCGGGCCAGCGCCGCGGCCTTGGCACTGGAGTCGACCGCCAGCACGCTGCGGGCGCCGCCAGCGACCGCTCAGGCCACCGCGAAGCCGCCGGAGTAGCAGACCATGTCGAGCACCCGCCGGCCGCGGGCGTCGCGGGCGGCGGCGTGCCGGTTGTCCCGCTGGTCGAGGTAGGAGCCCGTCTTCTGCCCCTCCGCGAGATCGACGCCGAACTTCAGGCCCTGCTCGACCACGAAGATCGGTCCCGTCGGGCCCGTGCCGCGAAGGACGCGATCGGGCAACTGCAGGCCCTCGAGCCGGGCGAGTCCCCGCTCCGCGCCCCGCAGGAGGATGCCCCGCGGGGCGACGGCGGCGACGAGTATGTCGGCCAGCGATTCGAGCCGCCGGGCCATCGCCAACGCCGTCACCTGCACCGCGAGGTAGTCGCCGTAGCGGTCGACGATCAGGCCGGAAAGGTCGTCGCCCTCGCTGTTGACCAGCCGCGCCGCGCCGGCCCGGTCGTCGAGCCCGAGCGTCCGCCGCAGCGCCACCGCGGCCTCGAGCCGCGCCCGCCAGAGGGCCTCGTCGAGCCGCACCGCGGGGTCGAAGGCGTACAGCCGCACCCGCAGCCGGCTGGCGACGTTCCACAGGCCGCGGGCCACGAAGGTGCCGTCGTGCGTCGCCAGGTCGACCACGTCGCCGTCGGCCGGGCTCCCGTCCACCCGCTGCACGGCCGAGTCGAGCACCCAGGGATGCCGACCGAAGAACGGCCGGGCCCGCTTGGGCTTGAGGATCACGGTCGCCGTCGGCAGGCCGGCGGCGCCGGCGTCGTCAGGCATGCACGACCTGCTTGGCCTGGCCGGGGACGACGTGTGGCGGCGGCAGGGCGTCGCTGCCGGGATCGGTCTTCAGCCGACGGCGATTCTCGCGTTCGGCCTTCTGCCGCTCGATCCGCAGCACGCTCCAGCTGAACACGGCCCCCAGCGGCCCGGCCAGCAGGGCCGGCATGAGCACGAGGTTGCCCACCAGCGCGACCGTCAGCATCGAGAGCATCATGTAGCCGAACCGCTGCGTCGGCCCGAACGGCGAGAGCGAGAACACCGAGAGGCCGATGCCGATCACGCCCCAGCTCTGATACATCGCCCGGGCGCAGCCCTTGTAGGCGAGCATCGTGGCCTGTTTGCGGTCCAGGCCGTCGGCGATGCCGCGGCGGAACCAGAGCATGAAATGGACGACGTCGTCCACGGTCACGCCGAGGGCCACGCTCGGGGCCATGACCGTGCCGATGTCGATGAGCAGGTTGCCGGCGTTGAGCGACTTGAGAATCGCGTTGCCCCAGCCCATGCCGCCGAAGACGAGCAGCGCCGGGAATGCGGCCGGCAGGAGAAGGACGAGGCCCGCCGAGGCTGCGCGGCAGAGCAGGATCATGACCGCGACGATGATCGCGAAGTCCCAGATGAAGCCGATCTTGAGGCCGTCGAGGAGGGAGTGCTGGGCCTTGTAGACCAGGGGCACCAGTCCCGTGTAGTCGACGGACACGCCCGTCACGCCATCGGCCGCCAGCCGTTCCAGGATCGGGTTGATCTTCTGTTGGAGATCGGCCTTGAAGAGGGCGTAGTCGACCTCCTTGACGGCGCTCACCCTCGCGCTGATTCGCCACAGTTCCTGCGTCCGCTCCCGGCCGTCCGCCACGACCTTCGCCTCGCGGAGGTAGTCGCCGTCGAGGAACTCCTGGCGGTGGGCCATGAGCCGGCGGTTGAGCACGTCGCGACGGGTGCCCTTGCCGATGCCGAAGGCCCGGGCCGCCGCGCCCCCCACGCCGCTGCCGCCGTCGCCCGACTCGAGGCTGCGGCCGAAGGTGACGGTCGAGAGCGAACTGCCCACCTCGTCGAGCCCGCCGATCTCCCGCTGGATCTCGCCGACGAGTTCCATCCGCTCGAGGAAGTTGAGGCTGCAATCCCCCTCCGCACCGGTGCCCCGCTTCGTCACCGGGAGCCCGTCGATCCGCACGAGGATCTCCATCGGCACCAGCGGCCCGAGGTGCTTCTCGAGCCAGCCGTAGTCGGTGCGGATCCGGGCCTTAGGGGAGAACAGTCGCATCAGTTGGACGCTGCTCTCCACCCGGGTCATGCCGTAGGCCACGCCGGCCATGACGAGCAGGCAGGCGGTCGCCACCAGGGCGTGGTGCCGCGTGATCCACTGGCCCACCCGCCACCAGCGGCTCTCCTCGATCGGCCGCCAGTGCGGGTCGGCCTCCTCGCCGCCCGCGGCGGCGCCGATGCAGAGCTTCGGCGGGAAGAGCTCGAGGGCCGCGGGCATGAGCGTGACGAGGATCACGAAACTCACCACGACGCCCGCCGCCGAAAAGATGCCGAACATCCGGATCGGCACCAGTTCGCTTACCGCGAGCGTCGCCAGGCCCACGGCCGTGGTGCCGGTGGCGAGGGTCAGCGGGAGCAGCGCGTGGTGCACGGCCCGTCCGGCCGCCCCCTCCTGCACGCCGGTCTCGGCGAGTTGGTCGCGGTAGTAGTTGGCCAGGTGGATCGCGCCGCTGGTCGTGGCGACGTAGACGAGCGAGGGCATCGTGAGCAGGATCGCGTCGACCGGGTATCCCGAGTACCAGACGACGGCCAGGCTGGCGAACATGCTGTAGACGCCCGAGGCGATGACCATCGCCACCAGGGTCTTGCTCTTCAGGCTCCACCAACTGACGAAGAACCCGACGACCA
Organism: Planctomycetia bacterium; assembly: GCA_046094745.1. Classification (GTDB taxonomy): domain Bacteria; phylum Planctomycetota; class Planctomycetia; order Pirellulales; family UBA1268; genus QWPN01. The sequence goes on along the minus strand of JBJTHX010000405.1, from coordinate 3,656 downwards.
GCGAGAGCCCGAACAGGATCGTGACGCTCGTCTGGCCGGCCTTGTCGATCGACACGTTGTCCACGGGCGGGCCACCCATGTGGCAGGAGGCTTCGGGAATACCGCACTCGCGAGCCGCCACTTCCTTGACGGTGTCGATCGCCCCGTGCAGGTTGGCCCGGGCCGTGTCGGCGAGCGTCAGGACCAGGCAGGTCTGGCGGGCATCGAGGTCGTCGCCGGGGGCATTGGCGGCGACGCCGGCCGGCGGCGGGCCGATCAGGGCCCCCGTCAGCCGAGCCACCGCCTCTTCCCGGGCCAGGTTCAGCGGCTCCTGGGTCATCCGTTCGACCGCCCGGGGGCCGGTCTGTGCGGTCCGGAAGTAGATGGGCCGCTCGATCCGGGCGGCCTCCTCGGGCGGCGGGATCAGTTTCTGGGCCAGCAGTTCCAGCCGCGGATCGGCCATCGTGCAGCCATCCCAACTGACAAGGATGAACTCCTCACCCGCGAAATTCTGGCGAAAAAACCGGTAGGTCTGGGTTTCGGGGTATTCGAGGGGCAGCCAGCCCTTCACGTCGTTGCGGTTATTCCCCTTGGCCTTGATCGCCCCGACCACCACCAGGGGCAGCAAAAAGACCAGGATCGCCATGATCCCGACGGCGTGCCGCTGGTAGAAGTTGGGTCCGTGGTGCGACATCGAGGCCGTCCAAGGCGGTCAGCCGGGCATTTTTCCCCGGTCCGGAACGATGAACCCTACAGGTGAACAGGCAACAGGTCCATATCGTTTGGCCTCTTTCCGTTGCCTGGCGGCCACTTTTCACATGCCGTAAGTGGTTTGCCAGGAGGAGTTTCCGCACACGGCAGACTCGCCGTGATCCCCCCGAGCCGACCTGCTGACCGGCTACGGCCCGGCCGCCCGCTCACCGGCCTGGAAACCGCATGTTTTGTGGGAACCGTCGCAGAATGGGCGGGTATCGGACTGACCGCACCGGCAGAGGGCCACGGCCTTCTTCACGGCCGGCAGGATGAACTCCCGCCCCTCGTGGTCTGTGACCCGCAGCCGGAGGCCCTGGAAATCGTCCCCGGAGGGCATCTCCACGACCAGCGGGCCATGCTCCCGGCAGCGGATCGTGACCGCGTCGGGGGGCAGTTCGCGGGCCGGGGGCCCGGCGGCCGGGTCTGGCGGCCCCGACCGGGTCATGGCTCGCCCTCGCCCGCCACGGTGTCCGTCTCGTCGATGACCTCGATGACCAGCCGGATGTAGCCATCGTCTCCCGCAGATTGTGCCAACGTGGCTGCCCCGCGCAGGGTTTCCAGGGAATCGGCCTTTTTCAGATCCTTGGTCGCGTCAGCAACCTCCGCTTTCTCCTTCGCGGCGAAGCCAAGCGCTCTGTCCCGGCCATCGGTTTGGGTGGCTGCCAATGCGTCCACCAGGCTGGCGATCGCCGCCGCCGGGCCGGAGATCTCGATCCGTTCGGCGGCCGAGCCGCTCTTGCGGCCCCCGAAACTCATTGCGTCACTCCCAGGCTTGGCTTGCTCGCGGTTCGCTTCAGACGGCATCTGGTTCGCGGCCCGATGGCCCTGTTGACCCATGGGCTCCCGTTTCGCAGCGGCGCTGGCCGCCACCAAGGCGTGCAGTCGCTCGCGGTCGGCGGCAGACTGGATGCGGTAGGTCACGGTGCGGACCTTGGGCTCGGCCACGGCGGCCGCCTCGGCCGCCTGCTCCCGCGCGGGCGCGGCCGCCGCGGCCGCGAGCTTCTCGCTGGCTTCCTGCGTCTCCTCGAGCCACTTGTCCGCGACGCGGGGCTCGAGCGCCTGTTTCGCGGATTCCGCGGCCTCATTGGCCTGCCGGCGGGCCGCCTGCTGTTCGACGAGCGCCACCTCGCGGTCGGCCGGTCCCCTCGGACGATCGATCACGACGGCGACGAGCACCCCGGCCGCCAGCGCCCCGGCCAGGGCGATCCACGGCCACCGCTGCCGCATCGGCTCCGGTGCCGGATCCGCGGCGTCGTCACGGGCCTCGGCGATCTCCCCTTCGAGCCGCTGCCGCTCGATCCGCCGCCATTCCGCCTCGACCTCGGCCTCTTCGGCCGCACCATCGCCGGCGACGTCGATCGCCGCGAGCAGGTCGCGGACGAATCCCGCCGGGGGCGGCGTCGTGGGCACGGCCGCAAGCGCCCCCCGCATGCCGCGCAGATCTTCCACGAGCCGCGTCAGTTCGGGTGACGCGGCGACGATCCGCTCGATCTCGGCGGCCTCGGCGGCCGGGAGCCGGCCGTCGAGCCATTCGCTCAACCGCGGGTCGTCCGGCGCGATGGGCGGGTCACGGCGATCGTGGTTCATGGCTTCCCCGGGCTGTGATTGGCCAGCAAGCGGCGGAGTTCCAGGCGGGCGCGGTGCAGGCGGCTGCGGACGGTCCCCAGCGGGATGTCGAGGACCGCGGAGATCTCCTCGTAGCGTGCGCCCTGCATGTCCGCGAGCACGACGACCTCGCGGTAGCGGTCGTCGAGCCGGTCGAGCGCTCCTGCGACCTGCCGGGCGAGTTCCTGCTGCTCGAGCCGCAGTGAGACGTCCGCCAGCCGGGCCACGGGCTCGCTCGTGGCGGTGCCGGTCGACGCGGCCACGGGCCGGCGGCGGCGGCCGGCGGCGGCCGCATGGTTGCAGGCGATCCGGTACAGCCAGGTCGAGAACAGGCTGCCGCCGGCGAACGATGCGAGTTTTCGGTGGGCCGACACGAAAGTCTCCTGGGCCAGGTCGCGGGCCTGCTCGTGGCAGCCGGTGAGCCGCTCGAGCAGGGCCAGGATCCGCGCCTGGTGACGCTCCACGAGGACCGCGAAGGCCTGCCGGTCGCCGGCCACCGCCGCGGACACCAGCGCGGCGTCACCGTCGGCCGCGGGGGGCACGGCCGCTGGTGGCGACGGGCTGCGTTGGCTGCCCACGTGGGAACGCCCTGGAGGATTGGATGCGCGGCCGCGGGAAAAAGTTCCCGGCGGTGTCGCGGCCGGAAAACACCAATGTCGCCCGGCCAGGGGCGGCCGTCAAAGCCGGCGATCCGCGCGGCCGGCGGATGCCCGCGGCGGCACGGGCTGCCAGGCCAGCCACCACCACAGCCCCGCGGCCAGCGCCAGCAGCACGAGCGACACCAGTTGCGAGATCGACAGCGGCGTGCCGAGGGCCGGTGGCTCGTCCACGCGGATCGCCTCGAGCAGGAGCCGCGCGAGCGGGTGGAGCGTGAGCACCAGCGCGAACACCTCCCCGGTGCGACTGGCCAGCGGCGTGAAGGCGATCGCCACGAGGGCGAGGAGCGCCGCATCGATGGCCGCGTAGAGCTGCGCGGGATGCACCGGCAGGCTCCACGACGGCGGCTGGCCCGACACCGGCGGCGGCAGCAGGCCGCGAGCCGCCTGGTCGAGCCAGGGCGGGCTCTCCGGCGGAAACCGCACGGCCCACGGGAGATCGCAGGGGCCGCCGTAGCAGCAGCCGTTCAGGAAGCAGCCCACGCGACCGATCGCCAGGCCGACGAGCAGGCCCGGCGCGATGACGTCGGCCAGCGCGAGGATCGGCAGGCCGCGCCGCCGCGCGAAGAACCAGGCGGCGGCGGCCGCAGTCGGCAGCGCGCCGAAGACGACGAGCCCACCGGCGGCGACATTGAGCACCTTTGGCACCGCCGCGACGAGGCC
>JBJTHX010000404.1:0-5633 GCA_046094745.1 Planctomycetia bacterium | reverse complement strand
GGGTATTACCCGCAGGCGGGCGGTGCGTACACGCACAACGGCCAGAGTTACGCGTTGCTGTCGACCATGGGCCTCGAGGTGCAAGCGGGCGTGACGACGGTGGCATCGGCCGGGTTCGACGGCGGGACCACGCCGATCACGAACGGCCAGGTGACGACGTTCACGGTGGTGGTGCCCGAGCCGGGGTCACTCGCCCTCGCGGCGTTCGGGATCGGCCTGGCGGGCTGGGCGATCGCCCGCCGCCGCCGGGCGGCGTAGCGGCAGGCGGCCGTTGAGGCCGGCGAGGCCCGGGTTGCATGGCGGGCGGGATGGCCTTCCGACCCGGAGTCCCCGGGTTGCCACCCGGGGCTTCCCGGAGTCCGTTTCCCACGCTTTCGAGTTTTGGTGGCTGGCACGTGACGGGCACCTGCCCTGCTGACGCCCTTTTGTCGCCGCAAGGGTATGATCACGTTCGTGAGTGAAGATCAGGTCACCAGCCGAGCCCCGGGAATCGTGACGCCCACGTTGGTGTCCACTGATCCGAAGACCCAGGCGGCGACCGACCGCGCGGCGTGGCGGGCACTATCGCCGGAGGAGCGGCTCGACATGGTCGAACGCCTCAGGCTGGAGGCGGGAAAGTTTCTCTATGACTACCCATGCCGACTTCGAAAGCTTCTTGCGATTACTGGAAGAACATCGGGTTGAGTACATGATCGTCGGGGGCTACGCCGTGGCGTATCACGGTTTTCCCCGCTTCACGAAGGACATCGACGTCTTTTATTCCGACGCCCCGGATAATGCCCGGCGCCTTCAGGCCGCCCTGGTGGCGTTCGGGTTCCAGGCGGCGACCGTTCCGCTGGAGGCGCTCGAAAAGCCCGACAGCGTCCTGTCGATCGGTCTGGAACCGGTGCGGATCGACCTGCTCAATCGCATCGCGGGCATCCCCTTCGATGCGGCCCGCGAAAACCGCGTGCGTGGCCGCTATGGCATGACCGATGTGTGGTTCATCGGCAAGGATGACCTGATTCGCAACAAGCGATCCGCAGGGCGGCCGCGGGATCTCGGGGACGTCGAGGAACTCGCGTAAGCCGTGCACCGCGACACGTTCGTGTCCGCTGCGGTCGGCTGATGCAGGCGGTCCGAGCCATGCCCGAGCCCGCCGGTTACGCCGAGCACGACCGGCCTATGGCGGCTGACGGTGTCGAACGCGGGGTTCAACAACAACACGGACACGATCACCGGCGGCCAGGTGACGACGTTCACGGTGGTGGTGCCGGAGCCGGGGACGCTGGCCCTGGCGGCCCTCGGCCTCGGCCTGGCCGGCTGGGCCGTCCGCCGCCGCCGGGCGGCGTAGCGGGGCGTTTGGACCGCCAAATTGCCCAGATTTGGTGGCTGGCACCTTTTTCGGCCGCCCTGTGCTTGCCGCCGCCGGGGGCGGGACGTAGATTTTCAGGGGTTGGGCGGTCCGGGAACCCATTTCAGGCGTACCCCGGCCGGGAGTGTTTCTCATCTCGCTCGAGGTTGCCGTCATGGATGCCTTCACGCGTCGCGTCGTGAGCGGTGGTTCCCGGCGGTTCTGCGTCCGGCTCGCCGTCGCGGCGATTTGCCTCGGCGGCCTCGCGCGGCCCGCCTGCGCCGCCACCTACTGGTGGAACACCACGACGACGGGGCTGTGGAGCAACGGCGCCAACTGGAGCAACGCCGCGACCGGCGGCTCCGCGGGCACGCCGCCGTCGAGCAGCACCACCGCCGACGACGCCGTCTTCAACCAGACGGGCCTCAACGGCAACACGATCGTCGAGTTGGATGCGGCCCGGTCGATCGGCGGGATCACGTTCCTCAACACCGGCAGCACGCTCCTGCGGGCGAGCGCCTCCGGCACGCAGACGCTCACGCTCGGCAGCCGCGGGATCACGCTCGGCGCGACCGCGGGCCCCGTCACGATCGGCGACGCCACGAATGCGATTGCGGTCACGCTCACCACCAGCACGTTCACCAACGACTCCGCCACGCCGCTGCGTTTCGTCAACGCGGTGAACCCGAACAACACCACCGTCACGGTCAACGGCACCGGCGGTGTGGTGTTCGACGGCGGCATCCCCGGCGGGGCGTTCACCACGAAGGCCGGCTCCGGCAATCTCTCGCTCAACGGCTCCAACCCGATCGGTTCGCTCACCGTCTCCGCCGGCACGCTCACGATCAGCGGCACCGGTTTCCTCACGGGCGGCCCTCACGGCTCGACCTGGGGGCCGCTGCCCATGTACTCCAACGACATGACCAACAACGGCGCGTTCGTGTATTCGAGTTCGTCCAGCCAGACGATGTTTTCCATCATCTCCGGCACGGGCTCGTTCACGATGGCCGGCCCGTCACGGTTCTATTTCCTGCGAAACAACACCTACACCGGCCTGACCACGATCTCCAGCGGCACGCTCCACCTCGGCAACTGGCAGAACGTCGGCACCTTCTCCGGGAATGTCGTCAACAACGGCGTGCTGATCTTCGACGCGAACGCCCCTGGCGGTAGCGAGTCGGTCGCGTTCCGGCGGGTCATGTCCGGCACCGGCCGGGTCGTCCTCAGCGGTGGAGGTTATGGATCGACCACGCTCACCCTGTCCGGGTCGACCGAGTTCGGCGGTCGGTTCGCCGTCCGCAGCGGCAACCTGACGCTGAACTTCGGCGGCACGAGCGCCACGGGCGGCACGACCCTCACGGACATCGTGGCGCCGACCGCGCGGGTGTTCCTCGGCCAAGGCACCGCCAACGGCTGGACAGCCGGCGCGCTGCCCGCGTTCACGAACACGCTCACGGTCACGGGCAGCGCCAATGTGGCCAACAGCCAGTCGCTCGCCGGCGTGACCATCGACGACGGCCTGGCCCGGGTCACGGTCACGTCCCCGGCCGGGGGCTCGACGACGCTCTCGATGGGCGAGCTGGGGCGGTCGGCGGGCAGCCGCGGGATCGTGAACGTCACGGGCACGGCCGCGGGCACCGTCTCCATCCTCACCACGACGACCAACGCCAACGGCATCATCGGCCCATGGGCGACCGTGACGGCCGCGGGCGGCGCCATCCACTGGGCGACGTCGGCTGCCGCCGGCGGCACGGCCGGTGCGCTGACCGCGTATTCCGCCTACACGAATGACTCCTGGTCCGCCGGCGCAAACACCAACGTCACGGGCACGGGCAACAACACCGTCCCGGCCAACGCCGTCACCAACAGCCTGCGGTTGGGGACCGCCGTGACGCTCACGCTCGCCGGCACCAGCACGGTGACCAGCGGCGGCGTGCTCTTTGCCGGGGGCAACAGCACGATCACGGGCGGCGCCCTCCGCGGATCGCCCACCGACGGCTTGCAGATCACGACGAACGCGTCCCCGACGATCGCCTCCCCGATCGTCGACAACGGCGGCCCCACGCCGCTGACGTTCATCCCGCTCAGCGGCGCCCTCACGCTCTCCGGACAAAGCACCTACACGGGACGGACCACGCTCATGGGTTCGGTCGTCCTGGCTTCGGTCCAGACGGGCACCAGCGGTCCGCTCGGCCTCGGCGGCTCGATCGAGTTTCCCGCCTCGATGGACGTCAGGACGACGGACGGGGCTCCGCGGTTCACCTACGGCCGCCTCAACAGCCACGACTACTCCACCCGGTTCACGACGGCGGCCGACCAGGTGTTTTCGGGGAGCGTGCCGGCCCACCAGCGGGTCACCTGGTCGGGATCGTTCGGCAACGCGGGCACCGGCGGCCTGAACGTGGCGCTCAACGGTGACCTGACGCTCACGGGCTCGAACGCGTTCCCGAATGGCGTGAATCTGGGGGCGGGAGTGCAGGGCACGCTCACGCTCGGCAGCGTCGATGCGATCGGCAGCAGTGGTTCCATTTTCCTGAATTCGAGCCAGTCGAGCGAGGCCGGAGGGCCGCGGCTGCGGTTCACGGCCGCCTCGGCCGGGCTCGATCTCGGTTCGCGGCTGGCGCACAACTCTTTGAACTTTTGGCAGGTCGACACCAACGGCCAGGACGTGACGTTCCGGACTCGGATGAGCACTGGCGTTAGCACGACCAGGTTTTTCAAGCAGGGCGACGGCCGACTGACGCTCTCGGGCAGTACCAACGTGCGTGGCTTCATCGTCGTGGGAGGCACGCTGGCCCGCGATTCCGGCACGATCGCCGAGGCCTGGACCAATTCAGAGTGGCTCGCCGGAATGGGCGTCGTATCGTTCCTGTTTTCGGGCGCCGCCGCCGGAACCCGCACACAGACCGTCCCCAGCGGCCTCTACCCGCAGGCCGGGCTCCTCACCGTGGCCGTGCAGAGCACGGGCACGACCACGATGCTCGACATCAGCGGCGGCATCACCCGCAGCACGGCCGCGTTGGACGGCAACGGCCAGTTCACCGGCAACCTGGGCACGGTCGACTTCCGGGCCGCCGGCGGCACGTTCGGCACGACGGCGATCGTGCGAACAACCACGTCGCAGGCCCTCACCAACGGCATCATCGGCCCCTGGGCCACGGTCGCCGGCAGCGACTGGGCGACGCACACCTCGGGCACGATCCTGCCCTACACCGCCTACACCGACGTCACGAGCGACTCGATCGCCGACGGCGCCACGACCAACGCCCGGATCACGACCACGACGGGCACCGTCACGCTCGGCGCGGGGACGACGACGGTCAACACGCTCCTCCAGGCGGCCCCGACGGCGGCCACGATCAGGCTCTCCGGGTCGAGCCTCCTCACCGGCGGCGTGATGGCGGCGGCCGGGGCGGGCCGGCTCACGATCGGTGACGCCGTCGGCAGCGGCACGCTCCAGCCGGCGACGGGGGGCGGCGAGATCGTGCTCTCGAACTTCTCGAGCGGATCGATGACGGTGAACTCGGTGATCGCGAACAATTCCTCCGCCTCGCGGCTGACGATCTCGGGCAACGGCACGGTGGTGCTCACCGCCTCCAACACGCTCACCGGGGTGACGGCGGTGCAAGGGGGCACGCTGCGGATCGGCGGCGGCGGCACGACGGGGTCACTGGCCTCGAGCAGCGTCTACCTCTCCGCCGGCGCCCGACTCGTCTTCGATCGCACCGACGACTACGGCGGCCAGGCGGCCTATATGATCTCGACCATGGGCTACGCGATGGGCAGCCCCGGCGGCATCGAGGTCCGCGGCGGCAGCCTCACGCTCGCCGGCGACAACCGCTACTACGGAACGACGTTGCTGGCCGGCGGCACCGTCACGATGGCACACGACAACGCGCTGAACCAGTCCAACACGATCCAGATCGGCTACCGCACGGGCCCGATCACGTTCACCGGCGGCGTGCTCCGCTATGCCAGCAGCGGCGTCACGATGACGCAGGACCTCTCGGGCCGGATCGTCGACAGCACCTCCCCGATCGTCGTCGACACCAACGGCCTGTCGGGCACCTGGGGCTTCAGCGTCGCGGCGAGCAACGTGGCCGGCCTGACGAAGCGGGGCGGCGGCACGCTGTCGCTCACGAACATCAACGCCTACCTGGGCACGACCACGATCGAGGGCGGCAGGCTCGTCGGTGCCGCGCAGAGTTTCCCGGGCGACGTCGTCAACAGCGGCACGCTGACCTTCAGCACCGACGCGCTCAACGTCGGCGGCGTGCACGCCGGCACGATCTCCGGCACC
>JBJTHX010000403.1:0-3559 GCA_046094745.1 Planctomycetia bacterium | reverse complement strand
CGCCGGCGAGGAGCCGGTGAAGGTCGCGATCTCGAACTACGCCGGCTGCCACCACGACGTCGAGGCCCCGATCGACACCGACAACCACGGGATGCTGTTCCTCAACAGCGCCGTCCGCTTCAAGGACATCGAGGACGGCAGCTCGCGCACGCTGCTGCTCGGGGAGAAGCTCGGCCCGCGGTACGACGCGGTCGCGGCCGACGACCTGGGCTGGGTGTCGGGCACGCGGGCCACGCTGCGGAACACGTCGGCGCTCTTGAGCCGGTCCTATGAGCCGGCGCCGGCGGCCGACGCCAAGCCCATGGATCCGCTGGCTGTCAGCGGGTTCGGCAGCAACCATCCCGGGGTCGTCGTCATGGCCATGGCCGACGGTTCGGGACTGGCGCTGTCGGCCGACGTCGACCCCCGCGTGCTCGCGCAACTCGGCAATCGGGCGGATGGTGAGATTCCGCTGGACATCGAGTGATAGTAGACTCTTGAGCGTCGGCGGCTCCTGCCGGGGAAGCATTTCGATGGGCATCGTCAACGACGCATCGCGACGCGACGACGTGGTGGCTGCCGCCGCGCCGCCGACCGTCGATCGCGACGAGTTCGCCCGGCTGGCGGGCGAGCACCGCCCCCGCGCGATGCGGTTCGCGACCGCCTTCGTCGGCGATCGCCACGCCGCCGAAGACATGGTGCAGGAGGCACTGCGGCGGCTCTACGAGGCCCGCGACCGCTACCCGCTGCGTGATCTCTTCGGCCCCTACCTCGTCAAGACCGTCGCCCGGCTGTGCATCGACCAGCGCCGCGGCCGCCGCGCGGAGCGGCGCCGGCTCCTGCGGCTGCCGGTGACGGCACCGCCGGCCCCGACCGTGGCGGTCGAGGAGCGCGAGACCGCCGGGCAGGTGGCGGCTGCGGTGGCGGCGCTCCCCGAGCGGGAGCGGGCCTGCTTTCTGCTCACCGTGTGCGAGGGCTTGAGTTATCGCGATGCGGCCGAGGCCCTCGGGCTCTCGTTCGCGGAGGTCAACAACGCCATCCACCGCGCCCGCCGCGGGCTCCGCGCGAGCCTCGGGGCCCTGGTGGCCATCGAGACGAGGCACCGATGAACGACGAGCACGATCTCCTGGCGGCGCGGATCAGCGGCTGGCTCTCGGGCGAGCTCGATCCGCCGGCGGCCCGGGCCGTGGGCCGGCTGGTCGACCGCGATGCGGAGGCCCGGCGGGTCGCCGGGGGCTACCACCGCGTCGACGCGGTCGTCCGCGACTGGTACGAGGCGCTGCCCACGGAGCCCGTGGAGCGGGTCGTGGTGCCGCGGCGGGATGCTGTCCGCGCGCGGTGGCGGCAGCTGGCCGTGGCTACCGCCCTGCTGCTCCTCGTCGTTTCCGCGAGCCGCATCGACACGGTCCAGGCCGGCAAGCGGCTGTTCGACGCGGCGGCCGAGCAGATTGAGGCCGACGGCGAGCAGCGGGCCCTCGCCCCGACGGCCCACTGGCGGCTGCGGGCCGAACACCTCGCGGCCCTTCCGGACCCGGAAGCCCCCGCAGGCCTTCTGTAGCGGCGGTCTCCGGCCGCGGTTGCCGGCGTCGTCACGCCGAGAGGAACTCGTCGAGCGCCTCGCGGAGCATGTCGGTGTCGGCCTCGAGGCCCGTGAGCGCGTGGAAGTCGATCGCCGCGCGGGTGGCGTACACCTCGATGCCGTCGACCACGCAGGCTCCGGCTGCGGCGGCCTGACGCGCCGCCGGCGACGGTTCGAGGCCGGTCTCGACGAGCACGAGGTCGCCCCGCAGTGCCGCGAGCGACGCGTCGCCGGCCGCGGCGTCGAGGGCGTGGACGACGATCGCCGTCTCCGCCGGCACCACGACGGGCGGCTGCCAATCGAGGCGACTGGCCGTGGCGGCGGACACGCCGGCGAGGGCGGCGACGAGCGCGTCTGCCCGGGCCGCGTCGGGATCACAGACGGCCACGTCGGCGGCGCCGGCGAGCGCCAGTTCGAGCGCCGCGGCACGGGCCACGGGTCCCGCGCCGAGCACGACGGCCCGACAGCCGGCCGGGTCGATGTGGCCGCGGAGGGCCTCGACGATTCCGCGGCCCTCGGTCATGTGGCCGGTCAGGCCGCCGGCGTCGTCGCGGACCACGAGGCTCACCGCCGCGGCGAAGGCGGCGGCGGGGCTGAGCGCGGCCACCAGCGGCGCGGCGGCAGGCTGGAGCGAATCCCCGAGCAGGCAGCCCTTGAGACCCAGCGCCCCGACGCCGCCGATCGCCTCGGCCAGCCGCGCGGGTGCGACGTCGAACGTGAGGAACCGCCAGTCGAGGCCGGCCGCCGCGATGGCCCGCTCGAAGAGATACTGCGCGGGATTGCCTGCGGCCGGCGCGGCCAAGAGCGCGATCACTTCCTGGAGAGCCGGACTGGTCATGCGGGGGTGTCCGGCCGAGCCGTGGCGGGCGGGGGCGTCAGACGGTCACGTGCGTCGCGGCCTGGAAGCGGGGGTCGGTGCGGATCGGATCGAAGTCGCGTTCCGTCCCGGTCAGGTCGCGGTAGCGGTCGTCGATCGCGATGGCCTGGGTGAGGTTCTCGATCGCGGCCGGCACGTTGCCCGCCAGCGAGTGGTAGCAGGCGAGGTTGTACAGCACGATCGCCTGCCGTGGCGACGCGTCCCGGCCCCGCTCGAGCGCGTGGATCGCCTCGTCGAGCCGTCCCAGCCGCTTGAGGCACCAGCCGAGGCCGAGCCAGGCCTCGAGCCGACCGGGTGCCTCCTCCGCGGCTCGCGTCAGCGGACCGATCGCCTGCTGCCAGTCGCCGAGCGCCCGTAGGGCCTCCCCCTCCAACCGGCTGGCGTCGGCGAGCCCGCGGGTGTCGGCGGGCAGTTCCTCCAACGTGCGAAGAGCCCTTAGGAGCAGCCGGTGGCCGCTCGGCGGCAAAGGGGACTCGCCGTCGACGAGCATCTCGGCCAGTTCGACGTATCCGGCGGCGTGCCGCAGGATCATCTGCTGGTGCACCCGGGACGGGGCGTTCATGGCGGTGCGGGCTCCTGGACGGCGGGCGTGAAACCCGGGCCGGAAGGGCCGTGCAAGGCGGGATATTTGCAGTTTAGCCGCCCTGCCGCCATCGCCCAATCCGTGCCTGGCACCTGCGCCCGCCTTTCCACTACGCGGGCAACGCGGCCAAGGGTCGGAGCGGCTCCGGCCCGGCCGCGGCCCAATGAATTTTCCACCTGCACGAAAACCCGCCGCCGCCGCCACTCATTTGAGTAGCGGCCCCTCCGGCCGCCCCTCCCCGGAGCCCTCCGATGCGCCTCACCCTCCGCACCCTGCTGGCCTGGCTCGACACCGTGCTGCCGCCGCCCGACCAGAAGCATCTCGCCGAGAAGGTGGCGGCCAGCCCCGTGGCCCCGCAGCTCATCGCCCGGATCCGCGACGTGGTCGAGCGGCCGGTGCTGGCGGCACCGCGGCCCGAGGGCCGCGGGCTGGCCGACGACGCCAACTCCGTCGCCGAGTACCTCGACAATACGCTCCCGTCCGATCAGCTCGCAGCCTTCGAGCGGGTGTGCATCGAGTCCGACGTGCATCTCGCCGAGGT
>JBJTHX010000402.1:0-3333 GCA_046094745.1 Planctomycetia bacterium | reverse complement strand
GCGGCGGCCCCCCTCCAGGCGGCCGTGGCCGCCGTGCGTCCGCCAGGGCGTCATGTGCGAGGGCTGGTCGAGGAACCAGACTCGCTCCCACTCGTCGGTGATCGCGCGGAGGTCCTCGGAGGTGTAGATGAGCTGCTGCGCCCGGCGGACGGGGTCGCCGGAATACATCGGGACCAGGCAGCCGGTGCTCGTCGCCAGGGCGGCGGCCGCGCACACCAACAGGATTGCCTTCCTCATCGCATGGTCCTCCTGACCGTGCCGGAGCCCCCGGGGCCTGCCAGGCCGGTCGGAAGCGGGGATGTAACCGTTCGCGGATCGGCGGAGAAGACCGGCCGGAGAGCTGCGTAGATCGCCCTGCTTGCCGTCCCTACGCCGGCTGGCTCGGCGACGGCTGGGGGCTCTCCGGGACCGGCGGCTGGCCCTGGTCCTTGGCCCTGCAGGCCCGCACACGGAGTTCCATCTCCTTGCCCGGCTTGAACGTGACGGTGGTCTTGGCGAGCACCGGCACGGCCTGCCCGGTCCGCGGATTGCGTGCCATGCGGGCCTCGCGGCGCTTGATCTGAAAAATGCCGAAATTCCGCAGTTCGACCCGCCCCTCCTCGACCAGGGCCTCGATCAGGGCGTCGAACGTCTTCTGGACGATTTCCCGCGTCCGCAGCTGCGGCATGTCGAGCCGATCGGAGATCGTCTTGACCAGGTCCTTCTTGGTCCTGGACTTCTTGCTCTTGGGCTGCGACACGGCCGCTCGACTCCAGCCGACACCGCCACGACTGTTCCGGGATGGAGCAACGCATGGCAGGTGGTAAATTCGTCCGAAGCCTAGGGGCGACAAATACTACTGTCAACTTTTTGGGCCTGTGCGGCGGTCCCGCGGGCGGTCCATCGAGCATGGTATCGGCGGCATATCCGCCAAACTTGATACAACCGGTCACTTTTCGGAAACCCGTCCGCATGTCCCAGGTCCGCCGGACACCCCCGCTCGCCCCGCCTTCGCGATCCGCCGTCGACCTGGCCGTGACCCTTGGCCGGCTCACGCTCCCGAATCCGATCCTCGTGGCGTCCGGGACGTTCGGCTATGGCCGTGAGATGACGGGCTTCGTGCAACTCGCCCGCCTCGGCGGCATCGTGCCCAAGACGATCACGCCGCTGCCGCGGCAGGGCAACGTGCCCTGGCGGACGGTCGAGACGGCCGCGGGCCTGCTCAATTCGATCGGCCTCGACAACGACGGCGTCGACGCGTTCCTCGCCAAGCAACTCCCGTTTCTCACGGGCTGCGGGGCGCCGGTGATCGTGAGCATCGCCGGGGCCAGCGCGGCGGAGTTCGTGTCGCTGGCCGAACGGCTCGACGGCGTGCCGGGCATCGCGGCGCTCGAACTCAACGTCTCCTGCCCGAACGTCAGCCACGGCGTGGACCTCGGCTCGGACCCGGCCGCGTGCCGGGGCGTCGTGGCGGGCGTGCGGTCGGCGCCGTCGCTGCCGGTGCTGGCCAAGCTCACGCCCAACGTCACCGACATCGTGGCCATCGCCCGGGCGGCCCGCGACGGCGGCGCAGACGCCGTCACGCTCATCAACACCTGCCAGGGCCTGGCGGACGACTGGCGGCGGCGGCGGCCGATGCTCGGCAACGTCGTGGGCGGCTTGAGCGGACCGGCGATCAAGCCCATCGCCCTGCGGTGCGTCCACCAGGTGCGGCAGGCGGTCGAGATCCCGATCGTCGGCGTCGGCGGCATCATGACGATCGACGACTGCATGGAGTTTCTCGTCACCGGGGCCTCGGCCGTGCAGGTGGGCACCGCCAACTTCGCCGAGCCGGTCGTCTCCACGCGGCTGCTCGACGAGCTGCCGGTGGCGGTGGCCGAACTGGGTGCCGCGCGGGTGGCCGACGTGGTCGGCACGCTCGCCGTGCCGAAGCGGGACGCGTGCCCGACGCCGACCGCGGCCGACGCGGGGAGCCTCGCATGAGCACGGCGGCGAAGCCCCCGGCACCGCCGCGGACCACCCGGGCGCTCTCCGGCATCCAGCCCACGGGCCGGTTTCACTGGGGCAACTACTTCGGCGCGATCCGACAGTACATCGACCTGCAGCCGGGCGGCGGCCACCAGGCCGCCGACGAGGCCTACTACTTCATCGCCGACCTGCACGCGCTGACCACCGTCCGCGATCCGGCCCGCCTGCGGTCGCTCGTCCACGCGGCCGCCGTCGACCTCGTGGCCCTGGGCCTCGATCCCGACCGGGCCGTGCTCTTCGTGCAGTCGGACGTGCCGGAGGTGACGGAACTCACCTGGCTGTTGATGACCGTCTGCCCGATGGGACTGCTGGAGCGATGCCACGCCTACAAGGACAAGAAGACCCGCGGCCTGCCGGCCGACGCCGGCCTGTTCACCTATCCGGTCCTCATGGCGGCCGACATCCTCGCCTACGACGCCACCGTGGTGCCGGTGGGCGAGGACCAGGTGCAGCACATCGAGGTCTGCCGCGACCTCGCCGGGACGTTCAACCACCTCTACGGCGACGTGTTCGTGCTGCCGAAGCCGCGGCTCGTGGAGGGTGGCGCCAAGGTGCCCGGCACCGACGGCCAGAAGATGAGCAAGAGCTACGAGAACACGATCGACGTCTTCGAGGAGCCGGCCGCGCAGAAGAAGAAGATCATGCGGATGACCACCGATTCACGGCCGATGGAGGACCCCAAGGAGCCCGAGGGGGACCACCTCTACCAGCTCTACGCCCTGCTCGCTCCCGATGCCGAGAGGCAGAAGATGGCCGATCTCTATCGCCGCGGCGGCTTTGGCTACGGCGAGGTGAAGAAGGCGCTCGTCGAGGCGGCGGCGGCCTTCTTTGCGGATGCCCGGGCGCGGCGAGCCGCGCTCGAGGGCGACCCGGCGCGGATCGATGCGATCCTCGCGGCCGGAGCCGCCAAGGCCCGGGCCAGGGCCCGGGCCGTGCTCGACCGGGCCCGGCGGGCCTGCGGCCTCGACCGCGCGGCGTTGGCCGCGGTGGGCGGCAAGGGGGGCAGATGAAGGTCCTCGGAGTCGGCACCGACATCACGGAGTGCCTGCGGATCGCGCAGATGATCGAGCGGCACGGCGAGCTGTTCGTGGGACGGGTCTACACGGCGGTCGAGATCGAGTACTGCCGCAGCCGGCGGATGGCCACGCAGCACTTCGCCGGCCGCTGGGCCGCGAAGGAGGCGGTGCTCAAGGCCCTGGGCACCGGCTGGCGGAAGGGGATCTCGTGGCGGGACATCGAGGTCCGCAACGGCCCCGGCGGCCGCCCGCAGGCCTTCCTGGCGGGCGGGACGCAGGAGATCGCGGAGGCGATGGGCATCCGCTGCAT
>JBJTHX010000401.1:0-7491 GCA_046094745.1 Planctomycetia bacterium | reverse complement strand
GTGATCTGCCTGATCGACACGCCCGGCGCCTATCCGGGCGTGGGAGCCGAGGAGCGGGGCCAGGCCCAGGTGATCGCCGAAAGCATGTTCCTCATGGCCACGCTTCCGGTGCCGATCGTCTGCGTGGTGATCGGGGAAGGGGGGTCGGGCGGGGCGCTGGGCATCGGCGTGGGCGACCGCGTGGCGGTGCTCGAACATGCCTACTACAGCGTCATCAGTCCGGAGGGCTGCGCCGGGATCCTGTGGAAGAGCGTCGACTTCAAGGCCGACGCCGCCAGGGCCCTGCGGATCCGGTCCCGCGACCTGAAGGAGTTCGGCGTCATCGACGCGGTGATCGAGGAGCCGGCCGGTGGCGCCCACCGGCATCCGCGGCAGATGGCGACGCGGCTGAAGACCTACCTGGTGCGAACGCTTCGCGAACTGGTGACCAAGCCCCGTGACGAGATCGTGGCGGCCCGCTACGCGAAGTTTCGCGCGATGGGGAAGTTCCTCGAGCCCGAGGCCGCCACGGGGTGACGAGTGCCCGCGGCGTCGTCAGGCCCGCGGCAGACGCCCGGCCTCAGAACGCAGTACATGGGCCGGAATCGCACCTCCTTGCCAAAATGACCACCGACAGACTATCCTCCGCTCGAAATCGAGGGTACCGCGGGGAGGAACCGTCTTGCAGGATTTTTTGATTTCCTGTGACCGATTCAGTCTGGCGTACCTTTTATTCTGGGCTGCCGCTGTCCTGTGAGGCGTCGGCAACGTTCTTCATCACACTAAGAGGGGTGAACCGATGATTGATGCCGTGTGTTTGTTGGGATCGGCGATGCCGAATCTGTCGTTGTTCCAGTACAACGCGGTCGACAACATTTTTTCGATGACGGTCGCGACGATGGGGGCCGCCGCTCTCTTCTTGTATATGTCTCGCGCGCACGTCGATCCGGAGTACCGGCCGGCCCTGCTCGTGTCGGGCATCGTGGTCTCGATCGCCTGCTATCACTATTTCATGATTCGCCACAGCTGGCATGGCGCGTATACGTTGGCCGACGGGGGCTACAAGGCTACCGGAGCCGCGTTCAATGACTTCTATCGTTACGCGGATTGGATCCTGACCGTGCCGCTTCTCATGGTCGAGTTGGTGGCGGTGCTCAGGCTGCCAGCTGAGAAGGCGACCAGCCTTCTCACTCGTCTCGTGATCGCGGCGGCGTTGATGATCGCACTTGGGTATCCGGGTGAGGTCATCGCCGACCCTGCGAAGTGGAACGAGCGTGTCATGTGGGGCGCGCTCTCTTCAGTTCCGTTTTTCTACATCCTGTATGTGCTGTGGACGGAACTGACGAAGTCGCTGGACAGCCAGCCTCCAGCGGCCCGTCGACTTCTGGAGATCGCTCGCCTGGTCATCCTCGTCACCTGGGCTGTCTACCCGATCGCATATGCGCTCGGCGGCACGCCGGAAGCGCTGGCGGCGAAGGCGGGCACGGCTGATGCGTCCAATGGTATCGTCGGTGCCAATGGCGTGGTCGGACTGCAGATCGGCTATGCCATCGCCGACATGACCGCGAAGGCGGGCTTCGGCGTGCTGATCTATCTGATCGCCAAGGCGAAGAGTTCGAAGTCGCACTCGGGTGCCTACGCTGCAGCCTGATCGGACCGGCTCTTCTTCGGTAGAACAGTGATGACATGCACGCGGCCTCGGTAATCTTGCTCTCGTGGGCGATGATCGGGGCCGCGTGCTTTTTTTCTGACGTGCTGGCCGGCCTCACGGCCGGCCTCCTGGCGCTGCTCGTCGCGGTGGTCGGTCTGCCCCATGGTGCGGCCGACCATCGCTTCGTGCAGCCGCGGCTCGAGCCCACATTTGGAATGGCCTGGCTTCCGGTGTTTCTGGTCGGGTATGGGGCGGTCGCCGTCACCGTGGTCTGCGGCTGGTTCGTCACGCCGGCCGTCACGAGCCTGGTGTTCTTTCTGGCTTCCGCATGGCACTTCGGTGCGGAGGAGCGGCAGTGTGCCATCGGCCCGCGGTGGCTTCGGCAGACGTTCCGATTCGCTCGCGGCGGGCTGGTGAGGTGGGTGCCGCTCGTCTTTCACGGTGCCGAAGTCGGCGAAACTCTTGCGCTGATGATGCCGCACGGTTCGGGGCCCGCTGTCTCGCACTCCATCACGCTGCTGACGAGCTGCTCATGGATCATGCTCGCGATCGCGGCGATCGCCTGGATGGTGCAGGGGCTGGCAGCCATGAGACGCACCGGCCGGACGCGGCGGGTGTTGCTCGCCGACAACGCTCTGGTCGCGTCGCTCGCCGTGCTCTTTGCCGTCGCGAGCCCGTTGGTGGGCTTTCTCGTCTATTTTTGTGCCTGGCACTCGGCCCGTGGACTCAGGCGGCTTCGCGTCGAGTTCGGTGAGAGTTGGTTCGAACTGGCCAAGAGTCTTGCACCGCTGACCGCGGGGGCGATCGTCCTGATCGGGCTCATGACGTGGCTTGCACTCGCCAGGACCGGCTGGAATGACACGCTCATTCGGGCGACGTTCGTCGGTCTGAGCGCCGTGGCGATCCCGCATGTGCTCCTGCACGGGGCCGCCCCGCTGTTCGAGGGCCCCAGCCGGCGACGCTCGACGAAGCCGCTGCACGTGGGGAGTCCCGCATGACGTCCTCCGAAGAGTTTGACTACTGCATCGTCGGTGGCGGCCTGCAGGGCTGCCTTGTGGCTCATGCCCTGGCGTGGCACCGTCCGGACGCCCACGTCCTGCTCATCGAACGCTGCGGGGAAGTCTGCGGCAATCACACCTGGTCATTTCACGAGACGGATGTCGACGAGCAGGCTCGGGGCTGGTTCGACCCGCTCGTCGCCCACCGTTGGCCCGGCTATCACGTCAAGTTTCCGGCCCGGTCGCGCCGAGTGAATATTCCTTACGCCACGATCACATCAGACCGCCTCCGTTCCTCGACTTTGTCGTTGGCAGGCGAAGGGGCAAACACGGCTCGAGCGGGTCGGCTTGTCGTGCGCACCGGTGAGTCGTGCGAAATCACCGCGCCGACCGCCGTCAGTCTCGGTGACGCATCCGAGGTTTCCTGCCGCGTGGTGCTCGACTGCCGCGGACGGTTCGCGCCGGCTGGAAAAGCGGATGGCGCCGGCTACCAGACCTTTGTTGGTCATGAATATGAGATGGCCGGCGCGTGGCCGGCAGCGGAGCCGACGGTGATGGATGTCCGGGCAGAACAGGCCCACGGCTTCGAGTTTCTCTACGAACTGCCGCTCGGACCTGATCGAGTACTGCTCGAATACACACGCTTCCACGAGGAGCCGACGTGTGACGAATCACGGGCCGCCGGGCTGATCACGACGCGACTGGCCGAGGCGCACGCGGGATCGGCGAGGCTCGTCCGCACCGAGCGGGGCTGCCTGCCTATGCCGTATGGGCGAGAGCCCGGGCGGGAGAGCATGTCGCCGGCGGGCGGCTATGCCGGCGGCTGGTATCACGCGGCCACCGGATACTCGATGCCGCTGGCTGTTCGTTTCGCCGAGTTGGTTGCCCGGGCCAGCCCCGACCAAGTTGCAGGGGAGGTCACCGCAGCCGCTGCGAGCGACAGGCTGCGCCGCGGTTTCTCGCGGTTTCTCAACCGTTTGCTCTTCTGCATGGTCAGGGCCGAGGACCGCTGGAGGATTTTCGAGCGGTTCTACCGCGTGCTGTCGGAAGAGCGAATTGCCCGATTTTACGCGCATCGCTTCACGGTGAGCGATGCCGCCCGGATCGTCATCGGCAGGCCGCCCACCGGTTTGGCTCCGATCCGATTCGCCAGATCATTCGTCTCACTCTCGGGGCCGGTGCCAACATGAAAGCCAATGCCCTTGGTTTCGCAGGTCCGACACACCAGACCGCCCGCACGCGGCACGGGTGGTCCAGGGCCCTCCACCTCGCCGCCGACCTCTATCCCGGTGTGGGCGGCAAAAGGCTGCGTGCCACCCTGCTCGAGCGGGCGTACGTCTTCGCCGGCGGCAGCTCGCGGCCACCGGCGTTGATCGTCGATGCGGTCGAGATACTCCATGCCGGTTCGCTCGTGATCGACGACTTTGAAGACGACTCGCTGACCCGCCGCGGACAGCCAGCGCTTCACCACGTGATCGGGCCGGCCAGGGCCGTCAATGCCGGCAACTGGATGTATTTTCGGGCGCTCGAGTTGGCGGCAGGGGCCCTGGAGGATCCCATCCGATCAGCCGAGCTTGTCGGCCGGTTCATCGCAGTGGCCCGGCAATGTCACGAGGGGCAGGCGATCGATCTGGCCACTCCGGTCGACGAAGTCACGCCGCGGCAGGCCCAAGCCACGGCGCTGACGATCTCGCGGTGGAAGACCGGCCGGCTGACGTCGCTCGCAGCATGGTGTGGCGCGCACGCCGCCGCAGGAGATGCCGAGACGCTCCAAGCCGTCGCCGCCTTTGGCTGCCGGGTGGGCATTTGCCTCCAAATGAAAAACGACCTCGATGAGCTCGCTGAACTCATCGGTGGATCGGATCGATGCGACGACCTGCGCAACCGCCGCGTCACCTGGCCCTGGGCCTGGGCGGCGAGCGAGTTGTCGGCCGTGCAGTTTGAGGCCGTGCAGCGCCGCCTGCGACAGTCAGGAGGCGATCTGGTCGCGTTTCGCGCGATAGCCAGGGACCTGTTCGAGGCAACCCACAGCCGGGCGGTGGCCGTGATCAACGGCCGGCTCGACCGGGCGATCGACAGGCTCACCGCCGCGACAGGCGGTGCCCGCGAAGCCGGACCCCTCGCCGCGGTCTGCGACGCCCTGCGGATCGCTGTCGAGCCGACGAAGGCTCAGGTGCTTTCGTGAGCCTGGCGACCGCCGCAGGGCGGCCTGGGTCGCGGTCAGCCAGCAGCCGGACGCGGCGGGCGGCCGTCATCGGCAGCGGCTTCGGCGGCCTCGCAGCGGCCATTCGCCTGCAGTCGATGGGCTTCGAGACGGTCTGCTACGAGGCCCACGACCAGCCGGGTGGCCGGGCCGCCGTGTACGAGGATCGGGGCTACATCTTCGACGCCGGGCCGACCGTGATCACCGCTCCCCACTGCCTGGAGGAGCTCTTCGAACTCTCCGGCCGGCGGATGGCCGACTATGTCCGCCTGCTGCCGGTGACCCCGCTCTATCGGCTGCAATGGAGCGACGGCGTCGCCTTCGACTATGTGGCCGACGAGGCGGGTCTCGTCGAGCAGGTCAGACGGGTGAATCCTGCCGACGTCGACGGCTACCGCCGCTTCGCCGACTACGCCCGGCAGGTGTTCGCCAAGGGATACGAGGAACTCGGCGCGGTTCCCTTTCTCCACTTTACCGACATGATCCGGGCCGCGCCGCAGCTGGCACGGCTGCGTGCCGACCGGAGCGTATACGCGACCGTCTCCCGATTCGTGAAGGACGAACACCTCCGGCAGGCGTTCAGCTTCCATCCGCTGCTCGTGGGTGGTAATCCGCTGGAGACGAGCGCGATCTACACGCTGATTCACTGGATCGAACGGAAGTGGGGTGTGTTCTTTCCCGAGGGTGGCACCGGCGCGCTTGTTCGCGGCCTCGTGCACCTGTTCCAGGATCTCGGCGGCACGCTGCGGCTCGATGCTCCGGTCGACCGTGTCGCGATCGAGTCGGCCGGCGACATGACGCGCCACGTCATCCACGCGGCCGGCAGGCCTCCCGAGGCGTTCGATGCGGTCGTGTCGAACGCCGACGTCCACCACACCTACGCCGCGCTCTATCGCGGGGTCGCTGCGGCCGGCCGTCGGCAGCGGCGGCTCGAGCGCATGGCCTGGTCGATGTCGTTGTTCGTGCTCTACTTCGGCACCAATCGCCGGTATCCGCACCTGGCCCACCACACCATCCTGTTCGGGCCGCGGTTCCAGGGGCTCCTGCGGGACATCTTTCACGGCCGTCGTCTGCCCGAGGATTTCAGCCTCTATCTCCACGCCCCCACGATCACCGATCCGGGCATGGCTCCGCCCGGAGGCGAGTCGTTTTACGTGCTCAGCCCGGTGCCGCACCTGGGCAACGCGGCGATCGACTGGGAGACGGTGGCCGCCCGCTACGGCGATGCCATTCTCGAGTCACTCGAGCCGCATCTGCCGGGAGTCCGTGCAGCGATCGTGACCCGGCGGCACTGCACCCCAGCCGACTTTGCGCGCCGGTTCCACGCCCATCAGGGCTCCGCCTTCTCGGTCGCACCGACGCTCATGCAGTCGGCCTACTTTCGGCCGCACAATCGCGACCCCGACATCCCCGGGCTTTACATCGTCGGGGCGGGCACACATCCGGGGGCCGGCGTTCCGGGCGTCGTCAACTCGGCCAAGGCCACCTGCGATACGATCGCGGCGGACTTCCATGTCGTCTGCAGGTAGTCTTCCAGTCGCCGGTGAGTCGATCCGGCGGCACAGCCGCTCCTTTTCTTTTGCCAGCCGCCTGTTGCCCGCCGGCAAACGGGCCGACGTCGAGCGGCTGTACGCGTGGTGCCGGTGGTGCGACGACGGCGTGGACATCGCCGCCTCGCCGCACGAGGCACGCGAGTTCGTGGACCGTGCCATGCAGGACGTCCGCCGGATCGCCGCCGGCGAGGAACCGGTCGCGAGCGAGAGCCGCTGGCTGGCGCACCTGGTCGGCCGGCACGACATTCCGCTCGAGGCGGCCCTGGCCCTGCTCGACGGGATGCGTTCGGACCTCACGCCGGCAGCCGGCTTCGACGAAGTGGCCCTTCTGCGTTATTGCTTCCAGGTCGCCGGGACGGTCGGCGTGCTCATGTGCCCGATCCTCGGCCTCGACGACCGCCGCTTTCTCCCCCACGCCGCGGCGCTCGGCATGGGCATGCAGCTGACCAACATCGCGCGTGATGTCGCCGAAGACTGGCGGCGGTCGCGGTGCTACCTGCCGGTGGAATGGACCGACGGTCTGCGGCCGGATGACGAACCGCCGGATCCGGAGCGGGTGCGTCTGGGCGTGCGAAGGATCCTCGGAGCCGCGGACAGTTTCTATGCTGCGGGGGAGGCGGGCATCCATGGGCTCGATCCCGATTCCCGCCTGGCCGTCCGGGCGGCGGCGCGAATCTACCATGCGATCGGCACGAGGATCAGACAGCGGGATTATCATGTTCTCGACGAGCGGGCCCAGGTTTCGAAGCTCTGGAAACTGAGGCTCTTCATGCTGGCGATGCTCACCGCTCCGGGCCGCGGCCGACGAATCAGGCTCGATGGCGCGGCAGCCCGGGCGCTGGAGACAGCAAAGCGATTTTTGGGTGAGTGTGGAGTATCATTCGCCGGTGATCCATCGATCGACGCCTGAATCCGGAGCCTGATCATGAAGTGGGGTGCGTGGAGCGTCGCCTTTACCGGTCTGTCGCTCACGAGCGTCATGGGGGTCGTCCTGTTCTTCCTGATGTTCATCAATCCAAAGGAAGCGGCATACGGCTCGATGCCCCTCGTCTACGCGGCCGGCTCGGCCATGTCCGCGTTGGCCTTCAACCGGGCCGCGGCCTGGGC
>JBJTHX010000400.1:0-3234 GCA_046094745.1 Planctomycetia bacterium | reverse complement strand
CGACCGCCGAAACCGGCGACGAATCTCCAAGGCGATCCAGTGTATGCAGAACCCGAGACCGCCGCCCCGGCACACGTGATTTTCACGATTCGCCGGGTACGATGCGGAAAATGTCCATTTTTCCGATCGCCGCCAACGCCTTCCGCGAATCGATCCGCCAGCCGGTGCATGCCGTGCTGATCGTGGCGGGCCTGTTTGCCCTGCTCCTCAACGTCAACGTGGCGGCCTACACGCTCGAGGACGACAACAAACTGCTCGTCGACATGGGCCTCAGCACACTCCTGCTCGTGGGGGTGCTCCTGGCGGCCTTCACCGCCACGGCCACGCTCGCCCGCGAGATCGAGACGAAGACCGTGCTCGTGGTCGTGAGCAAGCCGGTGCCCCGGTGGGCCGTCGTGGTGGGCAAGTTCCTCGGCGTCGCCGCCGCGATCGGCCTGGCCTACTGGCTGCTCGCGGTCACGTTCCTGGTCACCGTGCGGCACCGGGTGCAATCGAGCGTCCGGCTCGAGGACACCTACGACGGGCCGGTCCTCGCGTTCGGCGTCGCGGCCGCGGTCCTGGCCCTGGGGATCTCCGCCGCGGCCAACTATCTCTACCGCTGGCCGTTTCCCGCCACGTTCTCGGTGGTCGCCGCGGTGGCGGCCACGGCCGCCTGGGGGCTCATCTCGTGCGTGAGCCGTTCCTGGCGTCTGCAGAGCCCGGCCACCGACCTGGACCCGCAGTTGGTGATCGGCCTGGCGATGGTGTTGCTCGCCGTCCTCGTGCTGGCCGCCGTGGCGGTGGCGGCATCCACGCGGCTGGGCCGGCTGGCCACGCTCCTGGTCTCGAGCGGGACGTTCCTCCTGGGGCTCGTCGGCGAGTACGTCCTGTCGCTGGCGGACCCGCGGCTCGCGGCGCCGCTGGCGGCCGTGGTGCCGAACCTGCAGCTTTTCTGGCCGGCCGACGCCCTCACGCAGGGCCACGCGATCCCGCTGTGGCACCTCGGCTGGCTGGCGGCCTACGCGGCGGCCCTGGTCACCGTGGCCTTAACGCTGGCCGTGCTCTTGTTTCAGTCACGCGACGTCGGCTGACGTCGCCCGCGCCGCCTCGGCCTGCTCGATCTCCTCGCCGCAGCGGATCAGCCGGGCCGAGTTGAAGACCACGGCCAGGCCGCTGACGACGTGCAGGAGGGCGGCCAGGACGGGCGACACGTACCCCGCCCCCGCCAGCGACATGAAGACGAGGATGAACAGCCCGCCGATCACCATGTTCTGCCGGATCACGGCGATCGTCCGTCGCGACAACTCGACCAGGAAGGGAATCCGGTCGAGGTTGCTGTTGAGCAGGGCGATGCTCGCGGAGTGGATGGCCACGTCGCTGCCGGCGGCCCCCATGGCGATCGAGACGTCGCCCGCCGCCAGGGCCGGCGCGTCGTTGACGCCGTCGCCGATCACGGCCACCCGGTGGCCGGCCGCCTTGAGGGCGTCGACCATCTCGAGCTTCTCGTGCGGCAGGACCTCCGCCTTGAACTCGTCGAAGTGCATCTGTCCCGCCACGCGGCGGGCGACGCTCGTGCGGTCGCCGGTGAGCAGCACGAGCCGCGAGAGGCCCATGCCCCGCAGACGGTCGACGGCCCCGGCCGCCTCGGGCCGGGCGTTGTCCTCGAGGCCGATCCAGCCGAGCGGCCGGCCGTCGCGAAACACGTGGAGCACCGACAGGCCCTCGGCGTCGGGCGCGGTCTGCACGGCCTCGAGCGCCGCGGTGTCCGCGCCGGGGACCGCCTCCGCCAGCCAGCTCGCCCGCCCGACCAGCACGGTCCCGCCAGCAGCGAAGCCGGCGACGACGCCTTTGCCAGCAACCTCCTCGAATCGCTCGGGAGTGACCAGCGGCACGCGGGCCCGCCGGGCCATGTCCGTCACGGCCCGGGCCACGGGGTGCCGGCTGTTCTGCTCGGCCGAGGCCGCCGCGGCCAGGAGATCGGCCGCCGCCACGCCGTCCGTCGGCGCGAGCCGCGTGACGGCCAGCACGCCGGTGGTCAGCGTGCCGGTCTTGTCGAACACGATCGCCGTCAGGCTCCGGGCCGCCTCCAGCGTGGCCACGCTCTTGACGAGCACACCGAGCCGGGCCGCGGCGGAGAGGCCGGCGACCATCGCCGTCGGCGTCGCCAGGATCAGTGCGCTGGGGCAGGCGATCACGAGCATCGCGATCGCCCGGTTGAAGGCCGTGGCGGGCTGATTCTTGAGCGCGAAGAAGAGCACCACGCCCACGAGCATGAGGATCGTGGGCGTGTACCAGGCGGCGTACTGGTCGATGAGCCGCATGATCGGGGTGCGGGTCCGCTCGGCCTGCAGGATCAGGTCCTTGACGCGGCCCAGGAGCGTGTCGGCTCCGGCCTTGGTGACCGAGATGTCGAGGACGCCGGTGACGTTGATCGTGCCGCCGTACACGTCGTCGCCGGGCGCCTTCTCCGCCGGCACCGACTCGCCGGTGACGCTCGCCTGGTTGACGGTGCTGGCCCCGCGGACCACGCGGCCGTCGGCGGGAATCGTGTCGCCCGGCCGCACGCGGACCGTGTCGCCCGGCCGCAGGGAGGTGGCCTCGACCGCCTCCTCGTCCGTCTGGCCGCCGGCCGTCACCAGTCGGCTGGCCTTCGTGGGGGCGAGTCGCACGAGCGACTCGATGCTCGCCTCGGCGCCCGCGGCCGTCCGCTTCTCGATCAACGACGAGACGATCATGAAGAAGGCCACGGCCGCGCTCTCGAGGTACTGGCCGGTGGAGAGCGCGCCGATCACGGCCAGGGCCACGAGGGCGTCGAGGCCCGCCCGGCCGCGGAGCAGGTCGCGGACCGCGGCGGCCACGAGCGGCCCGCCCAGCAGGACCACCGCCAGCACCGCGGGCACGGCCGCGAAGAACGGCTGCTTCCAGAGCCAGCCGGCGATGATCGAGCAGATCAGGAGCGTGCCGCCGGCGAGCGTCGCCGCGATCTGCGCCCGCAGTGCCCAGCCCAATCGCACGTCGGCCGGTGGCATGGGCAGCCGCTCCGCGCCGCTCGCAGGGGCCGGGGCGAAGGGGCTAGCCGGGGTTTCGACGAGCGTGGCGGAGGACACGAGCGGGGCAATCCGACGAGGAGACGATCCTGCCAGGCGAGCATAGCATCCCCGGAAAACGGCCGCGGCCGGCCGCAGGCGGGCCCGGCGTGTGGGCGGGGGCGGGCGGGTGGCCGCGGGGCCTTCCACCGCGGCCCCGCCGGCGCCG
>JBJTHX010000399.1:0-3986 GCA_046094745.1 Planctomycetia bacterium | reverse complement strand
ACCTGGCCGAAGCCAAGGCCCACGCGGCCCGGGTGGCGCTCTTCGGCCGCCAGATCAACGCCGCGGAGCACCAGCCGACGTTCGTCCGCATCCTCCGGGCGGTCGCCGACGGCGACCTCGGTGCGGAGGAGGGGGTGCGGGCGTATCATGGCGACCTGGCCCGGCGCGGCCTCCGCCCGGCGGTGGGCGCCGAACGAGGGCTGGTGGGGCGCGGCGGATATCTTGCGGCCGTAGAGCGCCACCCGGGCCCCGTGGGCCTTGGCATCGGCCAGCAGGCCGAAGGCGTCGTGGGTGGTGCCGGCGCCACCCCCCAGGATTCCGACCACGAGCGAGCGGTCGTAGGCCGCCAGTTGCTCGGTGACCTCGGGCCCGAGATACGGGATCTTGAGGAACACGGGCCGGCCGGCCCGGGGCACGCCCGCCAGGCAGCGGACGACGTGGTCGGCCAGGAACCGGGCCACGTCCCGCGGGCGGTCGCCGGCCCCCTTCCCCGGCACGCGGTCGAGGGCGTTGGGGAAGAACACCTCGAGGAAGTGGCGGAAGCCGGCCCGCTCGGCGGCGATGCGGAACTCGCGATAGGCCTCGAGCATCGCCCGGTCGAGGGTTGCGTCGTCGTTGAGCGTGAGCGAGAACAGGCCCAGGTCGGCGCCGCGGCTGCGGTCGGCGTGGCCGCAGTCCACCCGGCCGCACTGGGCCTGCGCGATCGAGGCCGTCGCGAACGGCAGCGCCGGCTGCCGCCCATAGCCACCGGTGCCGGCGGCCAGCCAGATGTCGGTCGTGTCGTTCATCCGCACGGCCGGCGTCACGGAACTGGCCGTGAAGATCCCCTCTTCGATGGCCAGCGCCTCGCTCGTGCTCGCGCTCATGAGCATGATGTCCACGAGCCCCTGGGCGACCAGTTCGCGGATCGAGTCGCGGTAGTCAGCCAGTGTGCGAAAGGGCCCGCGGGCCGGGTCGCCGCCGGATGCGAGCCCGGGGGCCGCCAGGCCGAACGCCATGTCGGCGTCCTTGGCATCGGCCAGGATGAAGTCGCGGCACGACGGGTCGGCCACGATCCGGGCGAGCTTCAGGTCGAGGGATTTCTGCGGGTGCGGCACGGCGGAGCGGCTGGCTGTCGCGGAGGGGAATTCGCCGGTCGCAGAGTGTACCCTATCGCCCGCGACGGCGGGATCGGAGCCCGCCGGCCCGCCGGCCCGCTGGAGCCCGACCCATGTCCGACGTCGACGTCCTCATCTGCGGCACCTGCGTGGCCGACATCCTCGTCAAGCCCGTCGGGCTGGCGGCCGCGATCGGCGGCGGCCGGCTGTTTCACGTCGACCCGATCACCGTCACGACCGGCGGCATCGTCTGCAACACCGGCATCGCCCTGCGCCGGCTCGGCATGCAGGTGGCGGCGGCGAGCCTCGTCGGCGCGGACCTGTGGGGCGAGGTGATCCGCGACAGGCTCGCGGCGGAGGGCATCGACACCGCCGCCCTGGAGCCGCATCCGACGCTCGCCACGAGCACGACGGCCGTGCTCATCGATCCCGGCGGCGAGCGGAGCTTCGCCCACCACGTCGGCGCGCCGGCCGCGCTCGATCTCGCGTTCGTGCGGCGGCATGCGGACCGCTTCGCCCGTTGCCGGTTCGCGATCGTCGGCTACGTGGGCCTGCTGCCGGGCCTCGAGCCGGACCTGGCCGCCGCGGTCGCCGCGATCAAGGCGACGGGCTGCCGCGTCGCCCTCGAGACCGCGGGCTCGGGCGGCACGCTCGACGCCGTCGCCCCGGCCCTGGCCCACGTCGACTGCTACGTGCCGAGCCGCGACGAGGCCGCGCACCAGACGGGCGAGACCGAGCCGCGGGCGATCATCGACCGCTACCGCCGCTGCGGCGCCGCCGGGATCGTGGGCGTGAAACTCGGCGGCCAGGGCACGCTGCTTTCCCCCGCCCCGGGCGCGTTCGTCGACATCCCCTGCCTGCCCGCGCCGGGACCGGTGGCCGACACGACCGGCGCCGGCGATTCGCTCGTGGCCGGCCTGATCGCGGGGCTGCTCCGCGGGATGGACGCCCGCGCGGCCGGCCGGCTCGGGGCGGCGACGGCCGCCTGCTGCGTCACCGCGGTCGGCGCCACCGCCGGCCTGCGGTCGTTCGAGGAAACCCTCGCGATCGCGACCGCCGGCGGCTGACCGTCAGCCGGGCAATCGCGCGGCCACCTCGGGCCGCGCGTGATCGACGCCCAACTCGGCGAGGAGCGCCCGCACGCGGTCGGCGAGCCGCTCCAGTTCGGCCCGCTGGGCGTCCGTGTGCGGCTGCCGCGACCGGCCCATGCGGAAGCCGCGGAGTTCGAGCCCCGCCCGGAAGCCCTCCGGGAAATCGACGCCGTTGAACAGGGCGTCGAAGAGTTCCGTCAGCCGCCGCTGCAGCCCGAGGGCCTCGGCCAGCCGGCCCGCCCGCGCGGCGTCGTACACGGCCCGCGTGAGTTCCGGGAGCACGCCGCTGGTGGCGTTGGTGCCGCCGTCGCAGCCGATCGCGAGCATCGGCACGATCGCCGGGTCCCAGCCGGTGAGGAACGAGAAGTCGGGCCGCAGGGGCCGCACGGCCGCGATCAGCCGCCCCATGTGCGCGATGTCGCCGCTGGAGTCCTTGATGCCGGTGATCCGCGGAAACTCCTCGGCCAGCGTGCGGACCGTCGCCACGTCGATCGGCGAGGCGAGCATCGGAATGTTGTAGAGCGTGACGTCGATCGGGCTGTGGCGGCCGATCTCGCGGAAGTAGGCGAGCACGCTCGGTGCCGAGAGCCGGTAGTAGAAGGGAGAGACCACCGCGACGGCGGCCGCCCCGGCCGCCAGGCAGTGTTCGCAGGCCCGGATCGTCTCGGCGACGTTGGCCTCGGCGGCGCCGGCCACCACCGGCACCCGGCCGCGGGCCTCGTCGCAGACGATCGACGCGATTCGCCGCCGCTCCTCGGCCGTGAAGCGGAGGAACTCGCCGGTCGAGCCGTTGGGGTAGAGCCCGTGCACGCCGCGGTCGATGAGCCAGGAGACGTGCCGGCGCAACTCGCCCTCGGCGATCCCGCCGGCCGCGTCGAGCGGCACCATGAGCGGGGTGAGGATGCCGGAAATCCTGGCCGCGGCCATAAGGGGGCCCTCGGAGGCGGTGCGCCGAACGGGCGTATGGTATCAGCCCGCGCCGGTCACGCCAGTTCGTCGAGCGTCCCGGTGCTGTCGCCGATCGCCTCGACGTCGACCCCAGCGGCGGCGATCATCGTCAGCCACAGGTTCGTGACGGGCGTCTCGGCGGCGAACTGCACGTGCCGCCCGCCGCGGACCGTGCCGCCGCCCCGGCCGGCCAGCAGGATCGGCAGGTCGTCGTGGTTGTGGCGGTCGCCGTCGCTGTTGCCGCTGCCGTAGGCCAGGAGGCAGTTGTCGAGCAGCGTGCCTTCCCCCTCGGCCACGGCCGCGCGCCGGCCGAGCAGATAGGCGAACTGCTGCGTGTGGAACGTGTTGATCTTCGCGATCTGCTCCAGCTTGGCGGGGTCGCGGCCGTGGTGCGACAGTTCGTGGTGGCCGTCGTTGACGCCGAGATGCGGATACCGCATCCCGCTCCCCTCATTGGCGAGGCTGAACGTGCAGACCCGCGTGGTGTCGGTCTGGAACGCGAGCACGAGCATGTCGCACAGCAGCTGGATCCGGGGTTCGAGCCCCTCGGCCGCGGGCGGCGGCGCCACTCCCGCGGGCACCGCCTGGGGCGGCAGCCGCTCCATGCGCTCGATCCGCGCCTCCGCCTCGCGGACCGCCGTGAAATACTCGTCGAGCTTGCGGCGATCGGCGGCGCCGACCCGGCCGGCCAGCCGCCGGGCGTCGTCCTGGATGAAGTCGAGCAGGCTGCGGCGGCTCGCCCGCCGCCGGGCATCGCGGCCGTCCCCGCCGCCGAAGAGCCGCTCGAAGACGAGCCGCGGATCGAGCGCATGGAGCGGCTGCCGCCCCAGGCGGTGCCCGCGGGAGTGGC
>JBJTHX010000398.1:0-4300 GCA_046094745.1 Planctomycetia bacterium | reverse complement strand
AACGTCGACGGCAGCGTGACGGTCGAGGACGACGGCCGCGGGATCCCGGTCGACCGCCATCCCCAGCTTTCCGAGGAGATGGAGAGGGACGTGTCCACGCTCGAGGGCGTGATGACGGTCCTCAAGTTCGGCGGCAAGTTCGAGAAGGGGGCCTACCAGGTCGCCGGCGGCCTGCACGGCGTGGGCGTCACGGTCGTCAACTTCCTCTCGGAGTGGTGCGAGGTGGAGGTGTCCCGCGAGGGGCACGTCTGGCAGCAGGAGTACCAGCGGGGCGAACCCACCGGGGCGATGCGGAAGATGGGCGCGACCACCCGCACCGGCACGAAGACGACCTTCAAGCCCGACCCGCAGATCTTCCAGCAGACGAAGTTCTCCTGGGACGTGCTCGCCAAGCGGCTCAAGGAGCTCGCGTACCTCAACTCGGGCCTCGAGATCCACTTCCACGACGCCGCCAGTGGTGCCGACGAGAACTTCTGCTTCGACCGCGGCATCGTGCAGTTCGTCGAGCAGCTCAACCACGCCAGCGAGCACGTGCACCCGGACGTGATCTCGATCAAGGGCGAGGAGTCGGGCGTGGGCTGGGACATCGCCTTCCAGTATGCCAAGGAGTACACCGAGAACCTGCACAGCTACGTCAACAACATCTCGACGACCGAGGGGGGCACGCACGTGGCCGGCTTCCGCTCGGCCCTCACCCGCACGCTGAACCAGTACGGCAAGAAGAGCGGCCTCTACAAGTCGCTCAGCGACAACCTGCTGCCCACCGGCGAGGACGTCCGCGAGGGCCTGACGGCGATCATCAGCGTGCGGGTGCCCCATCCGCAGTTCGAAGGGCAGACGAAGACGAAGCTCGGCAACGGCGAGGTGGAGGGCATCATCAACTCCGCCGTCGGCGACTTCCTCGCGAAGTACCTCGAGGAAAACCCCAAGAGCGCCAAGGCGATCATCGAGAAGGGGATCCTCGCGGCGGAGGCCCGCGAGGCGGCCAAGAAGGCCCGCAAGGAGTTGCGCGACCGGAAGAACGCCCTCTCCGGCGGCGGGCTGCCGGGCAAGCTCCGCGACTGCACCAGCCGCGAGGTCGAGAAGTGCGAACTCTACCTCGTGGAGGGCGACAGCGCCGGCGGCAGCGCCGAGGGGGGACGGCTGCGGGAGTACCAGGCGATCCTGCCGCTGCGGGGCAAGATCATCAACGCCTACAAGAGCCGCACGGCGAAGGTGCTCGCCAACGAGGAGGTCAGCAGCCTGATCGTGGCGATCGGCTCCGGCTTCGGCGACGAGACCGACCTCACGAAGCGCCGGTACGACAAGGTCGTGATCATGACCGACGCCGATGTCGACGGCTCGCACATCCGCACGCTCCTGCTCACCTTCTTCTACCGCCAGATGCCGCAGTTGGTGTCGGCTGGGCATGTCTACGTGGCCCAGCCGCCCCTGTTCCGCGTTCGCTCGAAGAAGCAGGTCTACTACGTGCAGACCGAGGAGGAGATGAAAACGCAGCTGCTCGACCAGGGGCTCGGCGAGGGCGTGTTCCTGCCCGGCGACGGCCGGGAGATCGCCGGCGAGGAGATGCAGAAGCTCTGCCGCACGCTGGCCGGCCTGGAGGACGCGCTGGTGGCGCTCGAGAAGCGGGGAGTCAGCCTCCGCGACCACGCCGCCCGCCGCGACGCCAAGACGGGCCGGCTGCCGATGTACCACGCCTTCTACGGCATCGAGGACCGCTGGTTCACCGGCCGCGACGAGCTCGAGGCGTTCGTGAAGGGTAAGGAGAAGGCCGCCGGCGGTGAACTGCAGGTGGGCCGGATCGAGGAGGCCGAGGCGGCCGGCGACACGACGCCGGGCACCGCGCCCGGCACGGGCGAGCACCAGCTCGTGGTCGTCGACCTGCACGAGGTGCGCAGCATCAACTCGGGGCTCAAGGAGCTCGAGGCGATGGGCTTCGGGATCGCGAGCCTCCTGCCCGAGGACCGCACCGGCAGCGAGGCGCCGCGATACATCCTGCGGCGCGGCGAGAACGAGATCGGCCTGGAGGATCTGCGCGGCCTTCTCGCCGCCGTCCGCCGGGCCGGCGAGAAGGGCCTGTCGATCACCCGCTTCAAGGGCCTTGGCGAGATGAATGCCGAGGAGCTCCGCGACACGACGCTCGACCCCGCCAACCGCACGCTCGTGCGGATCACGATGACCGACGCCGCCGCGGCCGACGACCTGTTCCGCGTGCTCATGGGCGAGCAGGTCGAGCCCCGCCGGGACTTCATCGAGAAGCACGCCCTCGACGTCAAGAACCTGGACGTCTGACTTCCCGCGCACCGGGAGCCCATGCCTGGTGCCGTCAGAGAATCTGCATCCCAGAGGAGACACCGATGCCCAAGAAGTCCGTGGCCGCGATCGATCCGACCGGCAAGACCGTCCTCGTCCGTGTCGACTTCAACGTGCCGCAGGACGATGCCGGTGCGATCACCGACGACCGGCGGATCCGCATGGCGCTGCCCACGATCCGCTCGATCATCGATCGCGGCGGCCGGGCGGTGCTGATGTCGCCCCTCGGCCGTCCATCCGGCAAGGGATTCGAGGCGGAGTTCTCCCTGGCGCCCGTGGCGAAACGGCTCGGCGAGCTGCTCGGCACGTCCGTCGCCTTGGCCGGCGACACCGGCGGCCCGGATTCCCATGCCCGGGCCCGCGGCCTGCCTGCCGGCGGCGTGCTCGTGCTCGAGAACGTCCGCTTCAACAAGGGTGAGAAGAAGGGGGACGACAAGGCCTACGTGGACGGTCTGGCGACGCTCGCGGACGCCTACGTCAACGACGCCTTCGGCACCTGCCACCGGACCGAGGCGAGCATGCACGCGGTGCCCCTGGCGATGAAGGCCCTGGGCAAGCCGGCTGTGTCGGGCTTCCTCGTGGAGAAGGAAATCCGCTACCTCACCGATGCGATCGCCCGGCCGAAGCGGCCGTTCGTGGCGATCCTCGGCGGCAAGAAGGTGTCGGACAAGATCGCGGTGATCACGAACCTGCTGTCGATCTGCGACCACGTGCTGATCGGCGGCGCGATGGCCTACACGTTCTCGCTCGCGCAGGGTGGCCGCACGGGCACGTCGCTCGTCGAGCCCGACAAGCTCGCGCTGGCGAAGGACCTGCTCGCGCAGGGGCAAGGCAAGCTCGTGCTGCCGGTGGACACGCACTGCGCCGACGACTTCTCCGCGGCCGCCACCAAGCGGATCGTGAAGGCGGGCGAGATTCCCGACGGCTTCGAGGGCCTCGACATCGGGCCGGAGACCGCCCGGCAGTATGCCGGCATCATCCAGGCGGCGGGCACGGTCGTCTGGAACGGTCCGATGGGCGTCTTCGAGATGCCCCCGTTCGACGCCGGCACCCGGGCGGTGGCCGATGCGGGCCCCGAGGCGACCGCCCGCGGGGCCGTGACGATCATCGGCGGCGGCGACTCGGCCGCGGCGGTCGAGCAACTCGGCTACGCCGACCGTGTCAGCCATGTCTCCACCGGCGGCGGTGCGTCGCTGGAGATGCTCGAGGGCAAGGCCTTCGAGACGGTGGCCGTGCTCGACGAGGCGTGACCGCGGGGCCGATCTACATCCCGGCCGTGTCGGTCGGCGGCGGCGTGGGAGGTCCGGCGATCAGCCGCGGCTTGGCCTCGGCGGCGTAGTCGCGGTCGTGGTCGCTGAGCCGCTCGAGCGGCACCCGCACCGTGCGGCCATCGGCCTTGAGGATCTCGGCCTCCCGCTCCGTCACGCCGACGAGCGTGCCGACGGTGGCGTAGCGGCCGGTCGAGTCGATCCAGCGACGGGCGGGCTCGAGGCTCGAGAACGGGTTCTCTTCCTCGGCGGGGGACTCGTCCTCGCCGGCGGCTTCGGTTTCTTCCGCGTCGGTCTCGGCCGGCTCGTCACCGGCCTCCTCGGCCGGCTCATCGGCCGGGGCGGCGTCCTCCTGCATCTCCTCTTCAGCCGCTTCAGCCGCCGGGGACTCGTCGCTCTCGGTGGCTTCGGGCTCCGTCATCGGTTCAGCGGGCTCCTCGGCCGACTCGGTGGCCGGCGCGTCGTCTCTGGCCATGGGCTTGGCCGCGGCCGGCGGGCCGGACTCGACCGTCTCGAAGAGGTTCTCCTCGGCCGGTTCCACCGGCTCTGCGGCGGCGGCTGGTTCAGCCGGCGTGAAGGCCGGCACGGCCGGCTCTTCCTGCATCTCGGGCTCGGTCGGCTCCGCGGGCTCCGGCTCGGTGGGGGGCGTGGCCTCTTCGGGTTCGGCGGCCGGCGGGAGGGCGGGGGCGGCAGGTACCGCCGGCACGGCGGCCGGCGAC
>JBJTHX010000397.1:0-4048 GCA_046094745.1 Planctomycetia bacterium | reverse complement strand
ATCCAGAGCCGCTCCCGCGAGTCGGTGATCACGGAGATCGAGCTGCTCTCCGCGCAGCCCGGCTTCAAAGGCACGGTCTCCGACATCGGCGGCCCGACGGCCAACATGTACCAGATGCGGTGCACGCGGCCGGAGGTCGAGGCGAAGTGCCGCCGGCTCTCCTGCGTGCACCCGACCGTCTGCAAGCTGCTCGGCACCGACCACGGACCGCTCAAGAGCCTGATGCGGGAGGCGCGGAGCGTGACGGGCGTGAAGCGGGTGCTCGTCGCCAGCGGCGTGCGGATGGATCTCGCCCGCCGCGACCCGGAGTACCTCCAGGAACTCGCCGCCCACCATGTGGGCGGCCACCTGAAGGTGGCGCCCGAGCACACCGACCCGGAGGTCCTGCGGCTGATGAAGAAGCCGTCGGCCGACGACTACGTCGAGTTCGACAAGGCGTTCCAGGCGGCCAGCCGCCGCGTCGGCAAGAAGCAGTACACGGTTCCCTACTTCATCGCCAGCCATCCGGGCAGCGGGCTCGAACAGATGATCGACCTGGCGGTGTTCCTCAAGCGGAACGGCTACAAGCCCGACCAGGTGCAGGACTTCATCCCCAGCCCGTTCGACATCGCTGCCTGCATGTACCACACCGGCCTCGACCCCATGACCCGCGAGCCGGTGACGATCACCAAGGGCCTCAAGGACCGGCGGATGCAGCGGGCCCTCCTCCAGTTCTTCAAGCCGGAGAACTACTTCGAGGTGCGCCGGGCCCTCGAGCAGGCGGGCCGGCACGATCTCATCGGCTCGGGCTGCGACTGCCTGATCCCGGAGCGGCCGCCCCGGGAGGCCCTCGACCGCAAGCGGAGCGAGGCCACGCGGGCGTTCACCGAATCGACCTCGGGCGACCACATCCGGGGCACGCCGTCCGCGAGCCGCGACAGCGGTGGCGGCCGCAAGCAGCGGCGGCCGCGAAAGACGGTCGGTTACCGGCCCGGGCGGCCCGGGCAGGCCAGGCCGCCCCGCCCGGCCGAGTAACCGCCCCGGTCCGGGCCGCATACCATCGTTCCATGCCAGCCGCCACCCCCTCACGTCGAGGCCTCTGATGCGCACGCTCCATCGGCTCGTCCTGCCCGCAGTCGCCCTGCTCGTCGCGATCACCGCCACGCCCGGCGCGGCCATCTCGCCGCGAAACCCCTACCGGAGCTTCAACCTCTCGGGCGTCAACTACGGCTCGATGCAGTGGGAGCGGGCCCAGCGCGAGGGCCGCAGCGTCTGGCCCTCCTCCAGCACGACGGGCCGCAGTTCCGGCGTCTGGGTTGCCGGCGGCACCGGTGGCGGCGCCGGGGCCGGGGCGATCGTCACGGCCGGCGGCTCGCGGACGAACCCGCGGCCCTTGCGCCGCTGGCGGCGGTAGGGCGTGCCACAGCCCATGGTTTCGCAGCCCGCATGCGCAAGCCTGGAGGCTTGCGCCACGGAGAACGCCGATCTCCGCCGCTTCCTCACCGGTCGTTCTGGTAGATGCGGTACTTCTTCGTCACCAGGGCCCCGCCCCGCTCGAGCGTCCTATTTGAGAGGTGGTTGCTCTCCAGCACCCAGGAGAACTCCGCCTCCTCCATGCCCCAGTCGAGAACCGGCTGCACGAGCGCCGCGGTGAGCACGAGCCCGACGCCCCAGGCCTGGTATTCGGGCACGACGTTCGTACTGATCGCCCGCATCCGCTTGATGCCCTTCTTGTTCCAGAGCAACTTGACGAAGCCGAAGGGAAAGAGTCGGCCGTTGATCGCCTTGATCCGCGGGTTGTAGTCGAGCAGGCAGAACACGCTGCCGATCGGCTTGCCGTCGACCTCGGCCACGAGGGCGAGCTCGGGCACGATCAGGTGCTTGAGGCTCGCCGCCATGTGCTTGACCTCGGCCGCCGAGAGCGGCACGAAGCCCCAGGTGCCGCCCAGGCTCGAGTTGTAGATGTCGAGGAACATCCGCACCTCCTCGTCGAACCGGCTGCGGTCGAGCGGGCGGACCTTGACGCCGAACCGTTCCTTCACGCCCTCGACCATCACGCCGAGCTTCGAGTCGAGCGAGGCGAGCATCGACGTCTTGCCCCAGAACGCGTACAGGTCCTCGATCTTGCGGAAGCCGTTCTCCTCGACGAGGCGGGCGTAGTACGGCCGGTTGTGCGTCATCATGAAGAACGGCGCCGTGTCGAAGCCCTCAATCAGAAGGCCGCACTCGTAGTTGAGCGAGGGGTTCGTCGGGCCGCGGATGCTCGTCATACCCTGGCCGCGGAGCCAGTCGCGGGCGACCCCGAAC
Source organism: Planctomycetia bacterium (assembly GCA_046094745.1). GTDB lineage: Bacteria > Planctomycetota > Planctomycetia > Pirellulales > UBA1268 > QWPN01. Next base: position 1,762 of record JBJTHX010000397.1, on the reverse strand, counting down.
AGGGCCCGGGCCGTGTCCGAGTCGTCGTCGCACTCGAAGAAGCCGAAGAACCCCCGCTGCTCGCCATACCGCTCGATGTGGCCGGCGTTGACGATCGCCGTGATCCGCCCCACGTCGCGGCCGTCCCGCGTCGCAAGAAACGAGCGGCAGCGCGACTTCTCGTAGAAGGGGTGGGGCCGGAAGTTGAGCAGCTCCTCCTGGGAGAGGACGAGCGGCGGCATCCAGCAGGTATCGTCGGCATATATCCGCCAGGGAAGGCGGATGAACCGCTACAGCTCGGCCCGGGTGTCCACCGGCCGCACCGCGAGTCCTGCCACGCCAGCCTCCGATCGTTGCCCAGCTTGCCATGCCCGCAGAGGGGCCGCCGCACCCGCCAACCAGCGGATTTTCGGCGAAAAAACCCGCCTCGTGCCGCATCTTGGGCCGGGGGCCGGATGTTCGTCAACGCCGGCGCCACCGCCTGGCCGTCAAAGTCGCCCAGGGGGTTTCTCCGACATAGACTTTCAACCGGGTTCGTGGTGACGGAACGAGCGACCCGGGTGATTTCCCCAGGGTTCGCCAACCGTCCGGCCATGCTCGCCCCCCGACAATTCAGCGTCACCGACGACTTCCTCGTCACCGGGGCCACGGGCCTCGTGGGCAACAACGTCGGCCGCCAGCTCGTCTCCCGCGGTCAGAGCGTGCGGGTCCTCGTCCGCGGCCGGGGCGAGACGGTGGAGCGGGCTTTCGCCGGCCTGCCCGTCGAGCGGAGGTTTGGCGACCTCGACGACGCTGCGGGCCTCGAAGCGGCCGCCGATGGCGCCGCGGTGGTGGTCCACGCCGCGGCCCTGGTGCATTGCGGCTGGCGGCACCTCGACGAGATGCGGGCGGTGAACGTCGAGGGCACGCGGCGGGTCGCCAGGGCCGCCCGCCTGGCCGGCGCCCGCCTGATCCACGTTTCCAGCGTGGATGCCATCGGCCTGCGGCCCGACGGTCTGCCGGCCGACGAGGAGACGCCACCGGGCGGCATGCCCGAGTGTCCCTACGTCGTCACGAAGCGGGAGGCGGAGGCCGCCGTCCTCGACGAGGTCGGTCGTGGGCTCGACGCCGTGATCGTCAATCCGGTCTTCATGGTCGGGCCCTGGGACTGGAAGCCGTCGAGCGGCCGGATGCTCCTCGAGATCGGCGCCGGCAAGGGCCTGTTCGCGCCTCCCGGCGGCAACGACTTCGTCGACGTCCGCGACGTGGCCGCGGGCATCCTCGCCGCCATCGAACGGGGCCGCACCGGACGTCGCTACATCCTCGGCGGCCACCGGGGCCATGCCCAGCGGCTGCATCCGGCCCGTGACGCGGGCGAAGACCCGCCAGGCGTCGAGGTACGAGAGGGTGTGGCCGCCGTGCGCGTCGCCGGCTGGCTGGGCGACACCGTGAGCCTGTTCACCAGTCGCGAGCGGCCGGTGAACTCGGCGGCGACGGCCATGTCGATGCTGGCCCACAACTTCTCCTCGCGCCGGGCCGAGGCGGAACTCGGCTACACGTTCCGCCCCTTCGACGCCACCGTCCAGGACGCCTGGGAATGGTTCGTCGACCGCGGCTACGCCCGGGCGGTGCGGGCCCGCACCGCGCTGGCGCGGTGAGCCCAGGCCCCACATTCTCGTCGTCGAGGACGAGCAGCACCTCGCCTACGGGATCAAGTTCAACCTCGAGGCGGAGGGCCACGCGGTGACCGCCGTCGGCGACGGCCAGGCCGCCCTCGCCCTCGTCGACGCCGCCGAACCGCCCG
>JBJTHX010000396.1:0-5909 GCA_046094745.1 Planctomycetia bacterium | reverse complement strand
GAGCTGGCCCTCGTCGGTGTACGAGAAGCCCTGCCGGCTCTCGAGCTCGCGAACCTTGCCGATGTCGTGGACGAGCACGCCCACGAGCAGCAGGTCGCGGTCCATCGCGGGATAGAGCGGGGCCACGCGATCGGCCAGCCGCATCAGGTTGACGAGGTGGTCGAGCAGGCCGCCGGCGTACGCATGATGGTGCTTGACGCCGGCGGGCGTCCGCTTCAGGGTGGCCATGTGGTCGGCGTCGGCGAGGATGTCGCCGGCCAGGGCCTGGAGCGGCCCCGGTCGCAGCGTGCCGAGCAGCGTGGCCAGCTCGGCCTCCAGGCGGACCAGGTCGTTGGCCGTGAGCACCTGGAACTCCCGCTCGTCGATCGTCCGCGGGTCGGCCCGCTCGATGGCCGTGACGATCAACTGCAGCGAGCCCGAGTAGAGCTGCGTGTTGCCCTCCACGCGGACGTAGTCGCCGTCCTCGAAGGCCCCGTAGTCCTCGTCGGAGGCGTTCCACAATCGGCCGGTGATCGTGCCACTCTTGTCGGCGAGTTCGACCTGCAGGTAGAGCTGGCCGTTGCGGTTGGGCCGCAGTTGCTTGTGCGTGGCGAGGAAGGTCTGGTCGACCTGGGCCTGGGGCGGAAGTTCGGTGATCAGGCGGCGCGGCATCGCGGCGAGTGTACGGCCGGTTTCGCGCGGCTCACAAGGAGCGACTACAATCCCGGCCCCAGCCATCGAACCGACGGAGCGCCTCGCCCCATGGCCCAGACCGCCATCAGCCCGACGCGGGCCCAGGACTATCCCGAGTGGTACCAGCAGGTCGTGCGGGCGGCCGACCTCGCCGAGCAGTCGCCCGTCCGCGGTTGCATGGTGATCAAACCGCACGGCTACGCCGTGTGGGAGCGGATGCAGGCGATCCTCGACCGGATGTTCAAGGAGACCGGCCACCAGAACGCCTACTTTCCGCTCTTCATCCCGCTCTCCTACCTCGAGCAGGAGGCGAAGCACGTCGAGGGCTTCGCGAAGGAGTGCGCGGTGGTCACGCACCACCGGCTCGAACTCGGGCCCGACGGCAAGCTGATCCCGACGGGCAAGCTCGAGGAGCCGCTCGTCGTGCGGCCGACGAGCGAGACGATCATCGGCGCCACCTACGCAAAGTGGATCCAGTCGTGGCGGGACCTGCCGGTGCTCATCAACCAGTGGGCCAACGTCGTCCGCTGGGAGATGCGGCCGCGGCTCTTCCTGCGGACGGCCGAGTTCCTCTGGCAGGAGGGGCACACCGCCCACGCCACCCGCGAGGAGGCGGTGGAGGAGACGCTCCGCATGCTCGACGTCTACGCCACCTTCGCCGAGCGCGACCTGGCCATGCCCGTGATCAAGGGCCCGAAGCCCGCCGGCGAGCGGTTCCCGGGCGCGGTCGACACCTACTCGATCGAGGGCATGATGCAGGACGGCAAGGCGCTCCAGGCCGGCACCTCGCACTTCCTCGGCCAGAACTTCGCCAGGGCGCAGAACATCAAGTTCGCCGGCACGAGCGGCGCCGAGGAGTTCTGCTGGACCACGTCGTGGGGCGTCTCCACGCGGCTCGTGGGCGCGGTGATCATGACCCACTCCGACGACGACGGCCTCGTGCTGCCGCCGCGGATCGCGCCGCACCACGTCGTGCTGCTACCGATCCACCGCACCGACGAGGAGAAGGCGCAGGTCATGGTGGCCTGCCGGCGGCTCGAACAGGAACTGGCCGCGGCCCGCTATGGCGACGAGCCGATCCGCGTGAAGGTCGATGCCCGCGACCTGCGGGGCGGCGACAAGGTGTGGCAGCACGTGAAGCAGGGCGTGCCGATCCGCGTGGAGATCGGGCCGCGGGACCTGGCGGCCGGCGCCGTGAGCATGACCCGCCGCGACCGCGGGCCGAAGGAACGCGAGGCCGTGCCGCTGGCGGCGTTTCCGGCACGGGCGGCGGCGGTGCTCGCCGAGATGCAGCAGGGGCTCTTCGAGCGGGCGCGGGCCTTCCGCGCGGAGCGGTCGGTGACGCTCGGCTCCGCCGCCGCGGTCCACGACTTCTTCGGAACGGGGGAGGGGGCGGCCGGCAAGGGCGGCTTCGCCCGCGTCCACGTGGCCGACGACCCGGCCGTGGCCGCGGCCTTCGATCCGCTCAAGGTGACCGTCCGCTGCATCCCCATGGACGGGCCCGACGAGCCGGGCACCTGCGTCGTCACGGGCCAGCCCGTGCCGCGGCCGAGCGTCCTGGCACGGGCCTACTGACGCGATCGGACCGGTCGGATCGGGTACACTTTCACCCCGGCGGCGGAGGAGTCAGCCCGGCCGCGCGAGCCACGTCCCCGGAGATCGCCTCATGTCCCGCCCCGTCGCCGTCGTGTCGTGGACCCTCGTCGCGTGCCTGCTCGTCGCACGGGCGGCGCCGCTGCCGGCCGCCCCGCTCGACCTCGCCGCCGTGGCCGCCGACGCGCAGTGGCTCATGCACTTCGACATGGACGCGGCCCGCGAATCGGTCGTCGTCAAGCGGGCCTGGGAGAAGATGCAGAAGATGCACTCCTACGCGGACGGCATGATGGACATGGCCGCCCGGATGACCGGCATGGATCCCCGCAAGGACCTGCGCGACGTGACGGTCTGGGGCCTCGACACCGACAAGCGGAACGGCGTGATGATCGTCCGCGGCCGGGTCAATCGCGAGATGCTCGAGCGGATGGCCGCCAAGGCCCCCGACCACGAGACGATGGAGCACCGCAAGCACACGCTGCACGCCTGGACCCACAAGGGTTGGAAGGGCCGCGGCCGCGAGCGGATGGTCGGGGCGTTTCACCGCGACGACGTGCTGGTCGTCGCCCGCACGCCCGAGAAGGTGAAGGCGGCCCTCGACGTGCTCGATGGCGAGGCGGCCGCGGTGCGCGGTGACGGGCCGCTCGGCGGCCGCGTGCGTCCCGGCTCGATCCTCGTGGCCCGCGCCGCCGCGGTCGATCCGGACACGCAGTGCCCCGTGCTCAAGCAGGGCCGGGCCTTCCGAGTGGCGATGGGTGAGACCGCAGGCACGTCGTTCTACCGGGCCCGGCTCGTGATGGAGTCGCCGGCCGCAGCCGACGCCGTGGAGGACGTGGTCGAGGGGTTCACGGCCCTCGGCCGGCTTCGTTGGGGCGACGAGGCCGACGCGATGCAACTGGTCAACGCGGTCAACGTGGACGTGGATGGCGACACGTGCACGATCGCCTGGGACGGGGCTGCGGAGAAGGTGGCCCAGGTCCTGGACCGCGGAATGGAGGAAAGGCAGCGCCGGCACCGCGGCCGCCGCGGATGCCCCGCCTGCGGCAAGGACGGCTGCGCGGGCTGTGTGGAGGGTGCGTGTCCGATGAAGCGGGGACGCGACGGCGAAAAGGCTGAGCAGCCGCTGCGGGACGATGAGTTCTAGGTCGCGAGCGTGCCGGCCGCCGGCGTGCGGGTCCGCCCACCGCGGCAGCCGGCTCGACTGAGGGTGAGTCACCGGCGGCCGGGATGTTCCGGCGCCGCTGTCCCCGATGAGTGAGGCGTCGATGCCCCCGCGAACCCCGAGCCCCTGGGCCGTCGCCGCGTTCGCGGCCGTGGTCGGCGTGGGCCTCGGGGCGGGAGCGGCGGTCGTCCGCTCCGCGGCGACGCCCTGGCGGATCGGCGACTTCCAGCCCGGGGTCGTCGTGGACGATGCGTCCGGGCCCCGGGCCGAGACGACCGAGACCACGTTCACGTTCGGCACGATCGGTACCGGGGCGACCGAGAGCCACGAGTTCACGATCCACAACGGCGGCATGGAGCCGCTGACACTGACCAAGGGGGCCACGAGCTGCACCTGCACGATCGCGGACTTCGACCGGGCGGATGGGCGTGATCCCCAGGGCGTGAAGACGGTCCCACCCGGCGGGAAGACGCGGGTGAAGATCGAGTGGAAGGGCAAGGGGGCGGGCCCGTTCCGGCAGCGGGCGGCGATCTTCACGAACGACCCGCGGCGTCCCGAGATCGAGTTCGTCGTCGAAGGGACGGTGGTGCCGACCTGGAAGGCGGTGCCGGAGACGGTCGTCTTCTCGCGATTGTCGGCGACGACCGGCGACCGGGCGGACATCCGCATCTTCACGTATGGGACCGGGCCGACCAGCGTGGCCGGCGCCACGGTCGATCATCCGCAGGCCGCCCAGTTTTTCTCGCTTGCCACGGCGCCGCTGCCCGCCGCGGAAGTGGCCGCGGAGCCGGGAGCGACGGGTGGCTTCCTCCTCGGCCTCGAGATCAGGCCGGGCCTGCCGCTGGGCCCGCTGCGGACCAGGATCCTGCTCGACCTGCGGCTTCCGGAGGCGGTGACCGCGGAGGTGCCGCTCGAGGGCGTGGTGGCCGGTGATCTTGCCTTGGCCGGGGCGGCGTGGGATTCCTCCCTGCAGATCCTCTCGCTGGGGACCGTCTCCGGCCGGCAGGGTCTGCGCACGCAATTGTTCCTGACCGCCAAGGGCCCGCACCGCGAGGCCGTGCGGCCGGTCGTGCGCGAGGTCGTGCCCGGCAGCCTGCAGGTGGAAATTGGCGAGAGCAAGCCCGTCGGCGCCGGTGCCGTGGTGCGGACGCCGCTCACGATCGTCGTTCCGCCCGGCAGCCCGCCGGCCAACAACCTCTGCTCCGAGCAGGCGCCGCCCGGGCGGATCGTGCTCGGAACCGGACACCCCGACACCCCCACGCTCACGATCCGGGTCTGCATCGCGATCGGCCCCTGACCACTCCATGACCACCATGCCCCGCATCATCGTCTTATGCCTGGGCCTCGTGCTGCTCGCCCCGCCCAGCGCGGCTGCGCGGCTGCCGGAGCGCGGGCCGGGCGTCGACGCCGCGATCGTCGAGACCTTCCAGGGCCGCAATGGCGCCGTCTTCGGGGGCTGGGAGAAGCCCGCGGCGGTCGTCGTCGTGACCGGTGAACTCGACGGGTACATCGAGCCCTGCGGCTGCACGGGCAAGGAAAACCAGAAGGGCGGCCTAAGCCGGCGGCGGAACTTCCTCAAGGCGGTCGAGGAGGCGGGCTGGCCGCTCGTGGCCGTCGACCTCGGCGGGCAGGTGCGGCGGTTCGGCCGCCAGTCGGAGGCCAAGTTCCAGTCGATCGCCGATGGCCTGCGGACGATGGGCTATGCCGCGGTCGGGTTCGGGGCGAACGACCTGCGGCTGCCGGCGGAAGAACTCGTGGCCGCCGTGGCGGCGGTGGGCGATGCCCGGACGCCCTTCGTCTCCGCGAACGTCGGCTTGTTCGGCGTCGATTCCGGGATCACGCCGCGGTTCCGGGTGGTCGAGGTGGGCGGGATGCGGATCGGGATCACGAGCGTCGTCGGGGACCGCGAGGCGGCGCAGATCCGCAACGACAACGTCGAGGTGCTGCCGGCGGCCAAGGCGTTGGCGGACGTGGCCGCGAAACTTTCGCAGGAGCGGTGCGTGCACCAGATCCTGCTGTCGTTCGCGTCACAGGAGGAGACGAAGGCGCTCGCCGCCGCGCATCCGCAGTTCGACGTCGTGGCGACCGCGGGCGGTGCCGACGAGCCGCCGCTGGAACTGCCGACGCTGCCCGGTGGCGGCCCGTGGGGTGGCGGATCGGCACGATGCCCAGACCCGTCAGGCCCAGCGTCTCCAGTTTGTTCTGATAGGCGCCCAGCAGCTTGATCATGTCCTCCGCCTCGCCCCAGCGGGCGTCGAGCGGCACCCGCTGCGACCGCACCGCCGGCTTGCCGCCCGGGAAGAACCCGATCGCCACGGCGAACATCCCCTTGTGACCGAGTTCCACGAGCCGGCCGCCGCCGGGGAGTGCCGGCAGTTCCAGCGGCGGCTCGTCGGCGCCTCCGGCCGTGACCACCACGTCGAACAGCGGATGCCGGGCGGCGGGCGCCTGTGTCTCCTCGGGCGTCGCGGCGGGGAGCAGG
>JBJTHX010000395.1:0-12385 GCA_046094745.1 Planctomycetia bacterium | reverse complement strand
CCCCACGACCCCGGAGGCCCTCATGGCGACAGCGTCCCCACCGTCCCCGACCTCGGCGCCGACGACGTCGCCGCCCTCGACCGGCTCCGCGGCGTCCACGGACGGCTGCGGCGGGAGCTCGCCCGGGTGATCATCGGCCAGGAGGAGACGGTCGAGCGGCTCGTGATCTGCCTCTTCGCCCGCGGCCACGCGCTGCTGATGGGCGTGCTCGAGCCGGGGGGCGAACCAGGCGAGCCGGCGGGCGGGCGGGTCAGTCACGGGCGGCGCCGCCGCCACGTGGGCGATCAGCGGCTCGTCGGCAGCGACGGCCTCCCAGGTGCCGGCGCTCTCGAAGAGGATCGCCGTGCCTGCGACGGCCCCCGCGACCCGCGCCGTGACGACCGCGTCGCGGTCGATCGCGCCGCGGATGGCCTGCCCAAGCGCGAACGGCTGCTCGACGCGGCCATCCGTCGGCACCGCCGGGCCGGCCGCCGCGCCCACGGCGGTCACCGCCGCCGCATCGCGGCGGTCGGCGAGCGACCGGCCCACAACGCCGCAGAACGGGCAGGCTGCGACGGCCAGGGCCGGCCAGCCGGCCAGCATGCCGAGCAGCAGTCCTCGTGCGGCCACGGCGGTCACGCGTACATCGCGTCGGGGTTCCGCTCCTGCTGCATCCGCTGCCGCCAATAGGGCACGGTGCAGAGGAGCAGCTTGCCGGTGCCCTCGTAGGAGTAGGCGAGCCTCTGGCCCGAGAGCCAGTAACTGACGAGCGACCGGGCCGGGCGGCGGATCCGCAGCCGGATGCCGGAGGTGCGGGCGACCACGAACGCCCCGTCGGTCACGAGGCGGTCGTTCTCCAGGCTCACCTCCTCGACCGGACCGTCGACCGAGAGCACCACCTGTCCCTCGCCCTTGAGCGCCGTCTTGTACCAGAACAGCCCCTGGTCGGCCCACCAGCTCGTCCACATCGCCTCCCGGTGCACCGAGAGCTTGACCTCGCCGTCGCTCGCCCAGAAGCACTTCGTGTCGAGGATCCAGCGGTCGCCCGGCTCGATCTTCATGACGTGGTAGCCGCCGAGCGTGGAGTCGAGCCACACGCTCCCCGTGCCGTGGTACCGCGGCCGCAGCGGCGACTCGTCCGAAAACAGCGACACCCACCAGGTCTTGAGCGTGGGGAAGGGGACGTCCATCGCGATCGCCCCCTGCATGTGGTTGAGCGCGCCCCGCTCGGCACGGACGTCGTCCTTCGCAAGGTCGACCCGCACCCACCGCATCCCCTCGCTCGACTCGATCTCAAACCGGGCCATCGATGTCGACCTCCGCGCCGCGGGTGATGCCGCCCTTGGTCCAGTCGACGCTCCAGCCGGCAAAGGCGAGCTGGGGGTAGGGGTCGGGGTCGATCGCGCCGGCCGACTCGTGGACGATGTCGAACTGGCGGTCGCCCCGGATCCGGCCGATGCGGCAGTGTTTGGTCGTGTGCTGGGTCTTGGGATCGAGCCGCACGGTGCCGCCCGGGCCGGCGAACTCGAGGCCCTCGCGAAACGCCTGCCGCACCGCCTCGGTCTCGAACGACCCGGCCTTCTCCACGGCCTGCTTCCAGAGATGGAGGAGGCACCAGTCGGGCTCCATCGGGTCGCCGGTCACCCGGTCGAAGCCGAAGGCGTCGCGGAATCCCTGGACCCAGGCCTTGTTGGCCGGCGTGTCGAGGCTCTGGAAATAGCAGGACGCGGCCAGATGCCCCTTCACCAGTTCAGGCAGCAGGCTCCGCAGCTCGTCCTCGGCGATGCTCGTGGAGAGCACCGGCACCTTGGCAGGATCGACCTTCGCCGCCGCGAGCGCCGCGAACAGGCCCAGGTTCGAGTCGCCGTTGACCGTGTTCAAGACGCAGTCGGCGCCGCTCGCCTGGATCTTCTTGACGATCTCGCCGAAGTCGCGGTCGCCGAGCGGCACATAGGCCTCGCCCACGTGCTTGAGCCCCTTCGCCTTGAGGTGTTTCTTGGCGATGAAGTTGGCCGTCCGCGGGTAGACGTAGTCCGACCCGACGAGGAAGGGCCGCTTCCGCCCGCCCCCGTCCTTGCCCAGGAGCCAGTCGAGGGCGGGGAGGATCTGCTGGTTGGGCAGCATCCCGCCGTAGACGCAGTACGGCGACGCCTCGTTGCCCTCGTACTGGACCGAGTAGAGGAGGAGTTTCTGCGCCGCCTCGAACAGCGGCAGCACGGCCTTGCGGCTCACGCTCGTCCAGCAGCCGAAGACGGCCACCGGCTCGGCCTCGAGGAGCTGTCGGGCCCGCTTCACGAACAGGTCGACCCGCGACCGGGGGTCGGGCGCGCGGGCCACGAGTTTGCGGCCGAGGATGCCTCCGGCGGCATTGATCTGTTCGAGCGCGTGGAGTTCGACGTCGCGGAGCGACGTGGCACTGATGGCCAGCGGCCCGGTCTGCGAGTGGAGCATGCCGAGCGTGACCTCGGCCTTCCGCGGCGGCACGCCCAGCGAGCAGCCCACGAACACGCCCGGGGGGCGAGGGCCCGCACGGCCGCGAGCGTAGCGGCCGTGCCGCGGGCCAACGCGGCCCGGCGGGGGATCCGCGGGTCGCCGACGGCGGCGGGCTCGGGCTGGGCGGGCATCATTGCTCGTTCATCCGCTTGTAGAGCACCTCGAACGGCTCCGCGGAGATGCTCACGTCGCCGCGGAACGGCTGGTTCATGTCGAAGATCAGGTGCATCATCACGCCCAGGTAAGCGGCGAGGATGCCGCCCAGGACGAGTTGCGTGATGAACCGCATGTCGAACAGCCAGCAGATCGCCATGTTGAGCGTGGCACCGAGGAGCATCACGTACCACATCGTGGGCGGCAGGGACGAGTGCACCGAGAACAGCCGCATCCGCCGGCACTCGAGAAAGTGGTTGAACTGTCGCAGAGCCTCGGCGTGGACGATCTCCTCGGCGGGCGTCTGCGGCTGGAACTCGAGCAGTTTCTCGTGAAAGGCCTCGGCACGGATCGTGCCCTCCTCGGGCGTGATGCCCTTCTGCTGCAGCGGCCAGGCATAGTTGATCACGTAGCGGGTGTAGTCCCGCAGGAGCCAGCGGAGGTTCTGGCCGTAGGGCTCCCGGTAGCGGGAGACATCCTCGTAGAGGGCCGAGAGCGCGGCCGCCTCGCGGGTCACGTTCTCGCCGGCGTCGGACACGTTCTGGTAGGCGGTGACGGCGATCAGGCCGAGCAACAGGCCGTAGAACACGCAGAAGCAGGAGAGCACGTAGCCGACGATGTCGTTCTGGCCCGGCGTGTGGCGAACGAACTGCCGCAATAGCGGCCGGACGAAGATCGACCCGACCCAGTAGAAGCCCACGAACGAGGCGATGAAGACGAGCGACGCCTTCCAGGCCGGCAGGTCGTAGAGCCAGTAGAAATCTTCGGCCGAGGGCAGCATCGCGGGTCCGTCGCGGAATGAAAACGCGGCGGTCCGAGCCGCCGGCACGATCGTACCAACGGGCCGTCGCGGCTGCACGCCGGCGGGCCGCGGCTATTCCACCGCCTCGCCGTCGAGCGCGTAGATGGCCAGGTGCCGGCCGTCGGGCCCGCGCAGTTCATCGACGCTGAACGTGCCGGCGACGGCCACGGGGCGGATCGAGAAGTTCGCCGTCTTCCCCGGCCGCATCCGCACCACGACGCAGTCGTGCAGGGCGGCTCCGGGGCCGAAGCAGCACTCCTGGTTGTCCCGCACGAGCACGAACTGCGTCAGCCCCGTCTGCTGGAAACTGGGGAGGATGTATCCGCGGATCCGCACCGGCTGCCGCTCGAGCGCCGTCACCCGCTTGGGCAACAGGTCGCGGGTGAACGGGTCGCCCTTTTGCATCTCGAGCTTGATGTCGTCGAAGGTGATCTCCCGCGGCCTGCTGCTCACGGCGGGGGCGACGGCCGCCGGCCGCACGGCGGCGACGGGCCGCTCCGCGGCGGCCGGCTGCTTCGCCGGGGCGGCCGCCGGCCCGCAGCCGGTTCCGCCGGCCAGCGCCACGAGGCACGCGAGGAATGGCAGGCAACGGGGCATGGTCTCGCGCGCGGCTACCGGGCGCGGGCATCCTCGAGATGGTAGAGCAGGCCGCCGCCGATCTCCGGGGCACCCGCGGGCCGCACGTGGAACCGGCCGGCGATCTTGACCAGCCGCGGCGTAAACGCGATCCCCGGGGAGTCGGCCAGCGTGACGAGCACGCGGTCGGTGATCTTGGGATTGCCGCCGAAGCAGCAGTCGCCCTGGTCGCGGACGAGGAGGAACTGGCGGATGCCGTGCGTCTGCTTGCCGGGATACATGTAGCCCTTGAGGAGCACGTCGCGGCCGTCGAGCGCCAGGGCCGACTCGGGCACCGCGTCGGGCGGGTCGCCGGAGAGCGGCTGCAGTTCGGCATAGGAGAGCCGTGCGAAGCCCGCGGGCAGCTCGGCGGCGTAGACGCTCGCCAGCCGGGCGAGCCCGCCGGCCAGCGCGAGGGCCGAGACGAGGATCGCGGCGCCGGCCAGCGGGCGGCCCGACAGTGCCGCCGGCCGCCGGGCGATGTCCCGCAGCGCCACGCAGCCGAGCACGATGCCGAGCACCGGCACCACGGCGAGCCACCAGTCGAAAAACGCCAGCGGCGAGAACGCGGCCAGCGCCGTGGCGGCGATCGCCACGCCGGAGAGCGCGCGGTATTCCTCCGTCGCCGCGGGCTGCGGGTTGCGGGCGGCGATGCCGGGCGGCGAGTCGAAAAGTCCGGTGGCCATGGGAAAGCGGTCGCTGTCTGCGGATCGGTGCCTTTTCCGACAATCTTACGGCACCGGCCGGCCGGCGTTTCCCGGCCGCAGCATCACCCGCGAGACCACGGCGATCACGGCCACGGCGGCGGCCCAGACGAGCCACTTCCAGCGGTCGCCCGCCGGGGCCACGGCCGCCGGCTTCGCGGCGCCACCCGCCTCCGCCATCGGCTCCTCGTCGCCGATCACCGGCGCGATCCGCGTGGCCAGCGCCGCGTCGCCGGCGGCCGCCGGCGGCGGCGCCGCGAGCGGCGTGCCCGCGCCGGGATCCCCCTGCGGATCGGCCGGCGCGGCGCTGATCGCCGCGGCGAGTCCCGCGAGCGTGGCCGCCCGCCGGCAGGCCTCCGGGTCGATCTTCTCCAGTTCCTTCACCGCCGCCGCCGCCTCGGGCAGCGGGCAGGCCCGCAGGTAGTTCACGATCGGCTCGCGGACGAAGATGTTGTCGCTCGTGGCGTCCTTGAAGATCGCGGCGAGCTTGTCGACCACCGTCCAGTCCTGCCACCGGGCGAGGTCGGCGATCACCAGGTCGGCGAGCTTGGGCTCGTCGAGCAGGATCCGCAGCGACCGGAGCACGCGATCGCGGGGCACGAGGTCCGACTCCTCGCCCAGAAACCGCAGCGCCATCACCGCCGCGTACGTCTCCGCGAAGGGCACCTCGCGGCCCTGCCGCTCGAGGAACAGCCGGTCGACGAGGTCGAGCGCCGCGGGGCCGCGGAGGGCGACGTAGCAGGCGATGAGGGCGTCGAGGCCGCTGCGGATCTCGGCCTTGTCGGCCGGCAGCGGCTCGCCATCGGCCGTCTTCCCCTCGAGGACGGCCCCGATCCGCGCGGCGTCGGCCGGACTGCCGCAGACGCCGAGCATCGTGGCGTAGAGCCGGCGACGGTTGGCCTGCACCTTGGGGCTCTCGATCCACGCGAGGAGTTTGGCGGCATCCATCCGGTCCTTGAGGCCCCGGACATCGGCATAGGGCGCCACCGCGAACTCGTCGTAGGCGTCGCGGGCCAGCGCGTCGTCCTCGTCCTCGAGATGCTGCTGGAAAAACGCCAGCCGGTCCGGTCCCTTCTCTGGCAGGGTGCCGAGTTGCTTGATGTAGGCGACGGCCCGGTCGCTCACCCGGATCGGGCTCGACCAGACCAGGTCCGGCGGCTCGACGGCCATGAGCAGAAACAGCGTGCCGACCGGCTTCTCCTCGAGCATGATCGTCTCGATGGGCCGGGCATCCGCGCCGAGCAGGCCCGCGTCGGCCACGAGGTCGGAGCCCTTGAGCACCTCGACCACCTGGAACTTGCCCTTGGGCAAGGGGCCCTCGGCCCGGGGCGAGAGGGCCGCGGCCGGCGGCGGCTCGACGAGCCGGGCGATCACCGCCGCCTGGCTCTGGGCGATCTCCTGGGCGAAGGTCAGCGACACTGCCGAGCAGAACGGGCAGGCCGAGGCCCGGGCGACGAGGCCCAGGAGGGCCGCGGCGCACACGACGAACGCCCCGAGGCGGGAAAACAAGCGGGTCATAGAAAAGATTGTAGGGATCCGCAGGCGACGCCAGCAACGTCGCTTCCGCCCGCCGCCGTCGTCCTCAATCCGCGGCGCGGCGCTCTGCCGTCGCGTCGGCCTCGAGTTCCTGCACCCGGTAGGCGAGGGCCGCGAGATGGGCCTCGGCATTCACGACCGGTCCGCGGTCGCCGCTCGCGGCACCCGGCTGAAGCTCGGTGGCGTCCGGATGGATGCGCTGGCGAAACTGGCAGTCGAAGCCGCCCAGATCGTCCGCGATCTCGAACCGGCACTCCGCGCGGTAGAAGAAGTGCTTGGGATCGGGCGCGAGCGTGCGGTACTCGACGACGAGCCAAAGCCCCTCGCGACGGCCGACGCCGAAGACCGCCGGCCAGTTCCGCCCCGACGCGGGATCGACCCAGGCCACGCTGTAAACCTTTCCCTGCCGCTCGACGAACGCCACGCCCCCCACGTGGTTCGGCTCCATGCCGACCTGCAGGACCTCGGTCCAGCGAAACACCAGCGGCTCGCGCAGGGCGGCCTCTAGGCGGGCCGTCGGCGTCGGCGCGCAGGCCGCGAACACCGCGGCCACCACCCCGGCTGCGACGAGCGGACGGCGGCCGCACGGCGTCATCGGACGTGGGCCCTCACTGCGCCGGCGCGATCTCGGCCAGCCGCGTCGCACAGGCTTTCGCGTCCCGCAGCACGTCGGCCTCCACCGTCGCCAGCGTCCGCGAGCCGTCGGCGGACCGCACGACCAGCATCGGCACCTGCACGGCACCCAGCTCCTGGGCCCACTGCGGATGGTCCTCGACCTTCAGGCTCACCAGCTCGACCCGCTCGGCACAGAGCTTGGCGACGGCCCCGTCCTGGAACGTCGTCTGGTTGACCTTCGTCGAGACCGGGCACCACGGGCTGTAGAACTTCACCGCCAAGGGCACGCCCCGCTTGGCCGCCGCGGCCCGGGCGGCCTCCAGGTCCTCGCCCGCGGCCGACTGCAGGTGCGGCACGACCGGCCCGCCCTCGTAGGCGATCACGAGCGTCGGCCGGAACATGCACTCGGAATTCTCGCTCGAGCAGATCGGCGTCCAGCCCACGCCCTGGGACTGATGGAACACGAGCAGGAGGCCGTTGTTGGCAAGGCTGCCATCGGCCCACCGCCGCACGGTGTCGGTCACGTCCATCGACACCATGCGATAGCTCTCGGCCGGCTCGTTGGCCGCCGGCTTCGCCGGGAACCCGGCCACCGCCACGCTGCCGGCCGGATCGGGATAGCGGTCTTCCTGCGGATCCTCGCAGCCGCCCTGCTTCCAGAACACGATGCCCTGTGCCGGGTTGTTGGGATTGCCGCCGTAGAACGGCCCGTACCACGAGCAGTGCAGGCCTTTGGGTCCGCCGAGTTCGTTGGCCCATTCCCGACGCACCGCATAGGCATCGACGCGGGCATCGGCCCCCGCGGCGACGAACGGCACGTTGACGAGCGTCAGCCGCACCGCGGCCCCGAGCACCTTCGCCCCCTGCGGCAGGCCGGAGAGGTCGAACTTCAACAGCCCGCGATCCGGGGCATTGAGGCCCTGTCTCTGGCCGACCGAGATCAAGGGTTCGGCCGGCTTGCCGTCGATCTTGGCATCCCAATGGGCCGAGTTGCTCATGATATGGGTGTCGGCCGTGCGGCCGGCCACCAGCGGCTCGTCGGCCGCCGCCTTGTGCAGATCGCGGGGCGAGACGGCCCGCCGCAGGCTGGCGAAGCGGACGTTCGCCCCCGTGAACTTCGCCCGCAGATCCGCCAGCGCCGGATCGGCGAGATCGCGGCCGAAGTCGGGGTTCTCGACGGTCACGGGGACCACAAAGTCGGCCGGGCCCCCGTTCCACTCCTCCCTGTTGAGGCGGATCGCCACCTCGTGCTGCCCCGGAGGAACCCGCCGCGGCACGGCCAGGTTTTGCACGAAATTGCCGCCGCAGGCGCAAAACCCCGTGAAGGGAATCTGCTCGGCGATGTCACCATCGGCGGACTTGACCCGCAGATTCACCAGCGGCGATCCCCCGGGCCCGCCGGCATGGAAGAACCGCAGTTGCACCGTGCTCCCGCTGCCCAGCACGGCTTTCACCGGACCGACACTGAACTCCGCGCCCGCCTTGCACGTGCCGGCGGCCTGGCCGGGGAACGTGCCGCCCAACGTCATCACGGGCGGCGCGCCGAGCCGGTAGACGGGCGCCGACTCGGGCGCATCGCCCCAGGCGATCTGCAAGTCGCCCGGCAGCGTGCTACAGCTATAGCCGACCGGCTTCGCCGCACCGGCGGGGTCGGGCATCGAGAACCCGAAGCTCGACTGCCAGTGGTCCTTGCCCTTCGGATTCCGGATGAACATCAGGTGGAACATGGCCTTGCCGTCGGCCTCCGCGACGTCCTTGACGATGTACGCGTCGCCCCCGCCCCTGTAGACGTGCTTGTCCGCCGGCTCCGCCGCGATCAACTCCCCTTCCTCCGTGAGGTCGCCGTCGAAGTCACGGTCGAAGTACAGCACGTCGTGCCCGGTGCCGGTGCCGCCCGACTCGTCCCACACCATCAGGGCGGCGGACTTTTTCCCGGTGCCCAGTGCCCACCACGTGAACCGCGGCTTCTCGCTCTTGAACGCCGGCAGCTTGGCCGCCTTGCGGGAGATCCAGCCGAAATCCTCCGCCTCCCACGACCGCACCTGCGGCACGGTGCCCATGCGGATGGCCGGGGCCGGCTCGGCGGCGAAGAGCGGCGGAGCGATCCCGAGCATCGCGACGACGAAGGTGCGGCACACCGGATGCAAGACACGCATGGCGACAGGATCTCCGCGAGGGCGCATGGGCAGGAAGGCCAGGGGGAAGTCTACCCCAGCCACTTGGCAACGTCAGTGCGGTAGGCGGCCAGGGCCGGGAGCAGGGCCGCGAGGATCGCGAGGCCGATCAAGAACGGCACGAGCAGGATCTCCGCCAGCGGCGCCGCCGAGAGCAGGCCCACCGGCACGCCGGTGTTGGCCGTGATCCAGGGGCCGAGCGCCGCCACGATCCCGTGCCCCAGCGCCCAGCCGACGAGCCCGCCCCCCACGGCGAGCAGGATCGCCTCCAAGAGCACGGTCGCGAGCACCTGCCCGCGCCTCGCCCCCAGGGCCCGCATCACGGCCACGTCGCGGCTCCGCTCGAGCGCGGAGCCGACCATGCTCACGAGGATCCCGATCGCCGACACGAGCACGACGAGCGCCGTCACGAGGAGCAGCACCAGTTCGAGCGGCTTCACGAACAGGTCGAAGAGTTCGCGGATCACGCGGACGGGCATCGCGGCCTGGGCATCGCGGCCCTCGTTGAGCGACTGGTGCAGGCCCATGGCCATCAGTTCCGCGGGCATGCCGGCGGGCGCCGCCGTCTCGACGAGGATCGCCGTCACCTCCCGCTGGGCGGCCGGCAGCGGCGCCGGGGTCCCCGGGACCCGGGCGGGAGCGGCCGCGGGGTCCGCGACGCCCGCCTCGACGGGCTTCGCATGCCCCTCCTGCAGATAAAAACCTTCCATGTTCACGTACACGCCGCGGTCGACGGGCGTGCCGGTGCGGGCGAGGATACCGGCGACGGTGAACGGGTCGTGCACCGGCCCGTCGTCGGCGGCGTGCGTGGGCGCGAACGTGTCGCCGACCGCGAGGCCGAGGCTCTCGGCCACGCTCGCCCCGAGCACGCCCTCGAAGAAGGCCTCGTCCTGCAGGTTGCGGCCGGCCGCGAAGCGGAAGGCCCCGCCGGCCGGGGCGAGCCGGGCGAAGTAGTCGGCGTTCGTGCCCACGACCCGGTAGCCGCGGAAGTAGTCGCCCATGCAGATCGGCACGGCGGTGGCGACGCTGCCGGCATAGCGGCCGTCGACGCCGTCGGCCCGCCGCGCTCCCGGCAGGAACTCCTGGTAGGTGCTCCAGGAGATGTTCTCGATCGGCTTGCTGATCAGGTAGACGCTGTTGAGCACCAGCTGCAGCGGGCTCCCCTTAGCGCCCACGATCATGTTGTAGCCGAGCCCGGCGCCGCTCTCGAAGGCCCGCTTGACGATCGCACCGGTGACGAGCGTGGCCACCACGAGCGCCACGCCGAGGGCCAGCGACAGGGCCGTGAGCGTGCTCGTCGCCAGCCGCTGCCGGATGTTCCGCCAGGCGATGCCGAGGAGCGTCATGCCCGCACCGCCGCGCGGTTGAACTCCTCGAGCCGCAGCCGCCGCGGAAACTCCGCCGCCACGGCCGGGTCGTGGGTCACGAGCAACAGGGCCACGCCCTGCTCGGTGCACGTGCCGCGGACCAGGTCGATCACCTGCCGCTGGTGGGCGGCGTCCACGCTCGCCGTCGGCTCGTCGGCGAGGATCGCCCGCGGCCGGTTGGCCAGGGCCCGGGCCACCGCCACCCGCTGCTGCTGCCCGATCGAAAGCTCGGCCGGCTTGTGGTGCAGCCGATGGGAGAGGCCGACGGAGGCGAGCAGGTCGGCTGCCCGCCAGCGGTCGGGCTTCCCCGACCCGAACGACATCGCGACGAGCACGTTCTCCAGGGCCGTGAACCCCGGCAGGAGGTTGAACTGCTGGAACACGAGGCCGAGCTTGTCGGCCCGGACGCGGTCGCGGCGGGCCTCGTCGAGGCGGGTGATGTCGACGCCGTCGATCGTCACGCGGCCGGCATCGGGCCGCATGATCCCCGAGATCACGTGAAGCAGCGTCGACTTGCCCGAGCCGCTCTGCCCCTCGAGGGCGCACTGCTCCCCCTCGGCGAGGGCGAAGGCGGGCACGTCGAGGACGTCCACAGTCTCCCCGCCGGGGAGCCGGAACGACTTCCTGACCTGCTCGAGTTGGATGACGGGTGCGATGCCCATGGCCGAGTCGGTCAACTTAGCAGACCGGCCAGCGTGGCTCCCCGCCGCGGGGCGCGGCGACCGCGACCCACCAATCCGGCCGTTTCCTCCGCGCCGATTGAGCGGCCGCGGCGGCGCACGGTATATTCCGCGGCCCTGCGGCCGTTCTCCCGGCGGCCGTGAGCACGGGCTGGCGATGTCGCCGGCTCCGCCTTTCCCGCCCCAGGAGCCCCCCAGTGTCCATCCGCGTCGGCATCAACGGTTTCGGCCGCATCGGTCGCCTCACCTACCGCGCCATCTACGAGAAGTTCGGCCTGAACGGCGACGTCCAGGTGGTCGCCCTCAACGACCTCACCGACGCCAAGACCAACGCCCATCTCCTGGAGTTCGACTCCAACTACGGCCCCTTCAAGGGGCAGGTCGCCTACGACGGCAACGACCTCGTGGTCGACGGCAAGAAGATCAAGGTCTTCGCCGAGAAGGACCCCGGTGCCATCGACTGGTCGAGCCAGGGCGTGCAGGTGGTGGTGGAGAGCACGGGCTTCTTCACCGATGCCACCAAGGCCGCGGCCCACAAGCGGGGCAGCGTCAAGAAGGTGGTGATCTCCGCGCCGGCCAAGAACGAGGACCTGACGATCGTGCTCGGCGTGAACAACGAGATGTACGATCCCGCCAAGCACCACGTGATCTCCAACGCCTCCTGCACCACCAACGGCCTGGCGCCGGTGGCCAAGGTGCTCCACGAGACCTGGGGCATCGACCGGGGCCTGCTGACCACGGTGCATGCCTACACCAATTCGCAGAAGACGGTCGACACGGCCGCCAAGGACCTGCGAGACGCCCGGGCCGCGGCGCTCAACATCGTGCCCTCGAGCACCGGCGCCGCGAAGGCCGTGGGCCTCGTGATCCCGGCCCTGCAGGGCAAGTTCACCGGCATGGCCTTCCGCGTGCCGACGCCGACGGTGAGCGTGGTGGACTTCACGGCGCTGTTGAACAAGGAGGCCTCCCCGGCCGACATCAACGCCGCGATGAAGAAGGCGGCCGCGGGCCCGCTCAAGGGCATCCTCCGCTACACGGAGAAGGAGCTCGTCTCCACGGACTTGAAGGGTGATCCCCACAGCTCGATCTTCTCGGCCGTGGACACGATCGGCCTGGGCAACTTCGTGAAGGTGGTGAGCTGGTACGACAACGAGTGGGGCTACTCCTGCCGCGTCGCCGACCTGCTCAACTTCCTCGAGGACCAGGGGCTGTAGCCCGCGGCCCAAGCCGCCCCTGCCTGCGGCGGCCATGGGGAACCCGCCATGGT
>JBJTHX010000394.1:0-2873 GCA_046094745.1 Planctomycetia bacterium | reverse complement strand
ACGGGCGGCACGATCCTCGACTGCGACGGGGCCGCGATCCTGCTTCGCGACGTGACCCGATCGCAGGTGTCGGGCTGCCTCGTCCGCGACGACCGCCCGAACGCGGCGTCGCTCTCCGTGCGGGTGGCAGGGGGCGGCGAGAATGCGATCATCGGCAACGTGCTCGGGCGGCCGTACGACGTCGATCCGGGAACCGCCGTGGTCGAACGAAACACGCCGTGGCGGTGACGGCCGCGGCCGCTGCGGCCCGCGATCCCGCCGCCCGGCGGCGGGTGGTATAAACAGGCTGTCCTGCCCGATGGTGTAACGGTAGCACAAGGGATTTTGGTTCCCTTTGTCTAGGTTCGAATCCTAGTCGGGCAATGCGTCCCTGCCGGCTCGCCTGCAGCTTGTCTGCATGGGCTTCCAACACGCGACTTCATCCCCGGAAAATCTCATGCTCGGTCGATCATGCCCCGGTCTTTTGGGAAAGGTCTGTCTTGTCGCCGCTGCCCTGGCCAGTCACCTGCCCGCCCAGGCCGAGTACATCCTGGCGGCCCGCTACTTCACGGGGGGTGTCGACATCTATGACCCATCAACCGACAGCACACGCAACTTCATCACCATCCCGCAGGCAACGGATGCGTTCCCCGGCTTGACCGCCCTCGCCTACAGCCCGTCCCTGAATCGCGTCTTCGCCACAGCGAACAATTCACGTCGCATCTACTCTTTCGCCGCCGAGTCCGGCGCCATGATCGGCTACCAGCAGTTGAGCGGGTCGTTCGCTCCCGCTGGCATCGCCCTCGACCCCTCGGGCGACCTGTACGTGACCGACAACGCAGGCACGACGATCCAGCGATTTTTACCGAATCCGGCCGATGCCTCGCTGTCGGCTTCCGGCACGATTCAACTCTCCGCTCCGGCCGGCAATCTCAATGGCGTCGCCCGGACGACCGGGGGCCGACTCCTTGTTTCCTCGATCAATGGCAGCGGTGTTTTTCAGTACGACACGACCAGCGGTCAGTCCACCTTCAACTCCAGTCCGATCGCCAATGGGCAAGTGGCGATTTCCGCGAACGGCACCGTGTCCGTGGGCGGCGTCGTGTTCTCCAGCTTCGTCTCGCTGTTCGACCTGAGCGGCACCCAGACCGGGGGCCTCGAGATCAACGCCACATACCTGCCACAGCCGACGTTGCCCTACACGAGCGCGGACCAGACGAGCCCGCAGGGCGTGGCCTTCAACAGCGCGGGCAATCTCATCGTGACGGCGATGGGGCGCACCAATCCTTTCTCTGCGGGCGACAATTTTCAGAGCAACGGTGGCATCTTCGTGTTCAACGCGACCGGCACGACGCTGCTGGATTCGCTCGTCAACACGACCCCCTATACCGGCGTGATCGTCGCGCCCGTTCCCGAACCAAGCGCCCTTGCCGTGGTGGCGACCGGCGGCCTTGCCATCGCCATGCGCGGCCGGCGGAAGTTTCGACGCCCCACGTGACGGCCACGAGCAAGGATGGGCCGCGGACCGAGGCTGACGCGAGTGTGGCTGCCGACACGAATCCCCGGTGCGGTCCGCCAGGGCTGACGCTCGTCGAGGTGCTCGTCGTCGTGGCGATCATTGCCATCCTGGTCGCGACGCTGCTGCCCGCGATCCAAGTGGCTCGCGACGCGTCGCGCCGGACGTCCTGCGTCAATAATATGAGGCAGATCGTCGTCGCGCTGCAGGTTCACGAGACCGCCCTCGGTCGGCTGCCGCCGGGCAGCGTCGCCAAGGAATACCCGGCGAGTCCGGAAACGGCCTGGACCTTCTACCGCTGGTCCGCGCTGGCCATGGTTTCACCCTACCTCGAGAACACTGCCGCCCTCGGCGCGCTCGACCTCACCAAGCCGTTGTATTCGATCACGCTTGCGGTGACGCCCGAGAACGTGGCCGGTTCGCAGATCGTGGTGCCGACCTTCCTGTGCCCCAGCGATCGTGGCGTGCGGGTGCACCCTGGATTCGGCCCGACCAACTACGCGGTATGCGCCGGTTCCGGCCTGGGCGGAGGCACACCGGAAATGACGGACGGCGTCTTCTACGTCAATTCCCGCACTCGCCTCGCTGACATCCAGGACGGCACCAGCCATACCGTGGCCCTGTCCGAGAGCAACCTGGGCGTGAGCGGAGCCGGCAACAGAACCGCCGACAGTGCCTACAAGTTCGTCTTCGCGGCACCGCTGTCCACGGCGGCGTGCAACAACCCGCTCACCTGGAACTACCAGGATCCGCGCGGTTTCGCCTGGGTGAGCGGCGAGTATCGCTGCGCACTCTACAACCACTTCCTGCCGCCGAATGCTGGGACTCACGACTGCATCAGCAACAGGGTGAGCGGTCCGCCGGAGAGCAAATTCGTGCCCTTTGGCTGGCGGGCCGCGCGGAGCCGGCATCCCGGGGGCGTGAACGTGGCCCTGGCGGACGGCGCGGTGCGGTTCGTCGAGGACGGGGTCGACGCGGCCGTCTGGAAGGCGGCCGCCACGCGGGCCGGCGGCGAGGCGGTCGCGTTGCCGTAGCCCGTCGTCCTTGCGCATGCCCAGTGGCGCATGCCTCCAGGCATGCGAATGCGGCCTCCGGCTCCCAGGTACTCTTTCGCACGCCTGGAGGCGTGCGCCACGGGGGACAGCGGACGGCGTCAGGTCCGCCGGGCCTTCCGCAGTGCCGCGAGCACCTGCTTCATGTCGGCCGGCAGCGGGCTCGTGAACCGCAGTTCCGCGCCGCTGGTCGGATGCACGAAGCCGAGTTCGGCCGCGTGCAGCATCACCCGCGGCGCCCGCGAGCGATCCTCCGGGCCGCCCCGGCGGGTCGGAAAATAGACCCGCTCGCCGCACAACGGATGGCCGCTCTCGGAGAGATGAAT
>JBJTHX010000393.1:0-5176 GCA_046094745.1 Planctomycetia bacterium | reverse complement strand
AACATGGTCTCACGGTTCAGGAAGAGGATAAGGGGGGGTCGCGACGGGGCGGGCCGGTGCGGCCGTCATTCGCCGGGCTCCGGCGGGCAGTCCGCACCGGGGATGATCCGCCCGGGGCCGAGCGCGTCCGGGTCGGCGCCGCCGTTGTCGACGTAGCGGGTTCGATCCTCCCAGGGCTGCTTGAGGTGGATGTGCGGCACGTCGTGCCGCTCGGCCACGTAGGCATGGCGGGCCGGCTTCGGATAGCTCAGGCCGGGATACTGCTGCACGTGCAGCCGCTGCTCGCGGGACGGGGGCGGAATGTGCATCTTCGTGTGGTTGGTGATCGAGTGCCGCTGCAGGCCCGCCGGCACCCCGAGCGGCACGTGGGCCGGACCGGGCAGGCCGATGGGCGTGCCGGTGATCGGCATGCCGTACTGCGGGGCCGTCATGCCCGCGAGGAACGGCGGCGGCAGTGGCGACGGAGCGCCGCCGCAGGGCCTGCCCCGCGGCGCGGCGACGCCGCAGGCCGAGCCGGCGCCGGGACCGCCGCCACCGGCGGCGGCCAAGGGGCCTCCGGCCGCCGCGCCGGCGCCGCCCGACTCGAGGTCCTTGTTGCCGATGCGGATGATCGCCAGGATCGAGCCGCGGCGATCGGCCTCGACGACCGGATCGCAGCCGGGGTCGAGCCGGGTGCTGACGAGCGTCTCCACGCCCGCGACGGCCAATTCCTGGTAGTCGGGGTCGGGCAGGTAGACGACCTTCGTCACGAAGTTGCCGGTCGTCACCTGGTCGAGATCCTCCTCCGTGATCTGGAAGGGGATGGCGTTGTGGGCCAGGTAGGCCGCCGTGCGCGGGGTCACGGGCGCGACCTCCAGCGACGGGTAGAGCTCGATGCCCTCACGCCCCGGGATGTCGGTCAGCTTGAGGCGGTAGATGGCGCCCTGCGGGAAGTCGTAGCGGCCGGGGGCGACGAGCGGCGAGGAGTCGAAACTGCCCGGCATCGAGACATCCCAGCGGACCTGCATCCCGTCGGGACCGATGAAGCCGCTCTGCGAGGTCGGCGCCATCGCCCGCGCACCGGCCCCGCCGGCTCCACCCGGGCCGCCCGGCCCGCACTGGCCGCCGCCGACGTCGACGCCGGCCGCCTCCAGCGCCGCCTCGTAGGAGGCGGGGCTGATGATTCCCGGGCCCGGGCCCTCGACGCCCGGACCGGGATGGTGGAGCATCGCGGCCGGGGGCAGGACGTTGGTGTGCGGCGTGGCGACCGGGCGAATCTGGGCGAGGCCGGTGAACGGCGAGTTCGCGGGCATGTGGCAGCCCGTCAGCGTCGCCGCCAACGAGATCCCCACGAAGCCATGCAGACGTCGCTTCAGCATCGCATCACCTCCGGACCGGAAGACGGTGTCGATCGGGCATGCGGTCGGGGCTCCGCTTCCGGCATGGGCCGGAATCCTCCGGTTCCCTACACTCGCGGGCAGTGCGGGACGCCGCAGGTCGGATGCGGACACCCGGACCACGGTGGGTTCTTCGACGTTCCGCCGGCCGTTTCTTTGGCAAAACCTGCAAAGTCAACGCGACCGTGACGACCCCAACCCACGCCACGTTGCCCAGTCCGCCCCGGCCCGCGCCGGCGGTACTCACGGCCCTGCTCGTCTGGTCCGTGACGGCAGCGGCCGCGCCGCCGGCGGCCACGAGCGTCTACGCCCGGCGGACGGCAGGGGCCGCGGCGGCGGCCGACGCGGCGCCGCGGCCGACCGAGCAGCCCGCGGAGGCTGCGGTCCGCGCCGAGCGGATCCTGGCGAGTTCGCTGGCGATGCTCGCCCAGGCCGACTCCTTTTCGGCCCGCATCCGCCAAAAGGCCCGGGTCACCGACCGGGTGCTCGTCGGCACCGGCCGCTACCTGCAGTCCGGCCGCGGCGAGGACCAGCGCTACCGCCTCGAGTCGACGCTCACGTGCGACACCGAGACCTTCGAACTGACCGAGGTCTGTGACGGCCTGTTCGCCTGGACCTACCGGCGCAACGGCCAGGACGCCCCGCAGCTCGAGCGACTCGATGTTCGCCGGGTGCGGGACAAGGTCGCCCAGTTCCACGGCGGCGATCCGCCCACCGCCTCGCCCTATCTGGGAGGACTGCAGCGGTCGATGGGCACGCTGCGGCAGTTCTTCCGCTACGTGTCGGCGGAGCCCGGCGAGGTCGACGGCGTGCCCGTCTGGATCGTCGACGGCCGCTGGAACCCCGACTGGCTGAACGTGATCCTGCCGGACCTGGCGGCGAAAGCCCGCGGCCCGGAGGGGATCGCGGCCGCGGAACTTCCCGAGGGCGTGCCGTGGAGCGTGCGGTTCTCCATCGGCCGCACCGACCTGGTTCCCTATCGGATCGAATGGCTGGCGATCCCCGGCCCGCGTCCGGTCGCCGGCGGCAGCCCGGAACCCATCGGCGTGCTCGAACTGCAGGAGGTGCGGATCGGCGGCCCGGTCGACGCCGGCGGCTTCGTTTACAAGCCGGCCACCGCCGGACTCATCGACCTGACCGACACCTACGTCGCGAACCTCGGGCCACTGCGGCCGTGAATCCCGGTCAGCCGGCCCAGCGGGCCTCGACGAGCCGCGCGGCCGCGTCGATGGCCGAGACCATGCTCGCCGGATCGGCGCGGCCCTGACCGACGATGTCGAAGGCGGTGCCGTGGGCGACGCTCGTCCGGACCAGGGGCAGGCCGAGGGTGATGTTCACCGCCCGGTGCATGCCCAGCAGCTTCACGGGAATGTGTCCCTGGTCGTGGTACAGGGCGACCACGCCGTCGAACTCGCCGCGGCTCGCCCGCAGGAACAGGGTGTCGGCCGGCAGCGGCCCTGTGGCATCGACGCCCGCGGCCCGCAGCCGCGCGACCGCGGGGGCGACGAGCCGCTGTTCCTCGTCGCCGAACAGCCCGTCCTCGCCGCCGTGCGGATTGAGCGCGGCGACCGCGATCCGCGGCGGCCGGCCGACGAGCGCCGCGAGCAGCCCGTGCAGCCGCCGACCGGCGGCCTCGATCCGCTCGGCCGACAGGTCCGCCACCGCCGTCCGCAGCGACTGGTGAAGCGTGGCGTGCACCACGCCGAGCCCGGCCGTGGCGGCGGTCGGCGGGAGCCAGAGCATCATCGAGGCGGCGGTGTCGGGCAGGCCGCAGCTGCGGGCCAGCAACTCGGTGTGTCCCGGCACGTCATAACCCGCGGCCTGCAGCGCGGCTTTGTGGAGCGGCCCCGTGACGATCGCTTTCGCCCGGCCGTCCCGCACCATCGTCAAGGCGGCCAGCACGGCCGCGGCGGCCTGCCGGCCGCCGGCGGCCGACGCCGCGCCCGGCGTCACCGCCTCGGCGGGCAGCCCGGCGGGCCTCACGACGAGCAGTTCGGCAGCGGTCGAAGGTCGCTCGTCGTCCGCGTCGATCGCCGTCACCGCCAGGGCGGGCATCCCCCGGCGGCCGGCCACGGTCGCGGCGAGCATGGCGGGATCGGCGACGATGCGGAGCCGTGCGCGGTCGTGAGAGGCCGGCGCGGCCCACGCGCGGACGGCGACCTCGGGGCCGATGCCGGCCGGGTCACCGCAGGTGAGGAGCATGATCGGCGGAAGGGGTGCGGCCATGGCTCGAGTCCGGCTGACAGCCTATAACGTGCGGGAGACACGCACACGGAGCATACTGCGGCGAGATGACGACATTGTTCACGCGGGCCGCGATCTTCGCCGTGGCCCTGATGGCGGCGACGGCCGGCCTGGGGCTGTGGATCGGCGACCTGCACGGCCAGACCGACCCGGGCGTGCTCCGCTGGGGCACCGTGCACCGGCTCTCCGGCGTGCTGGCGGCCCTGGTGGTGGTGCTGGTCAACAGCATGGCCGTGACCTATTTCGTGGGTACGAGCCGCTGGGTCCGGGAGGTGGTCGAGACCTACGGACTCGATGGCGGGCTCGTCGAGCGCAGCCGGCGGCTGAAGCGCGGTGCCTTCCCGCTCGCCGTGGCGGGCATGCTGGCGGTCGTCGGCATCGTCGCGCTGGGCGGGGCGGCCGACCCGGCCACGGGCCGCAAGGCCAGCCGGGACTGGGTCTCGGCCCATCTCGTCGGCGGCATCGGGCTCGTGGCCGCGATCGCCTGGTGCTTCCAGGCGCAGGTGCCCGGCATCCGTCGGCAGCACGATCTGATCGACGAGGTGATGGCGGAGGTCCGCCGGGAGCGCCGCCGCCGCGGCCTCGACGTGCCGCCCGATCCGCTCGCGGCCGGCGATCAGTGAGCGTGGCCGGTGGCCGCCGCGCCGTGCAGGGCGTGGGCGTGCGATGACCGCTCCATCACGGTGATGCCCCAGGCGATCGCCAGCCCCAGCGCCAGGGCCGCCGTGAGCAGCAGGCGGTCGTGACTGTGGAACTGCACCTCCGGCAGCAGGTCGGCGGCCGCGATGCACAGGAAGGCGCCCGCTGCCATCGCCAGGGCCGCGCCGAGCACGGCCTCCTGGTGCGCTCCGAAGATCCGCAGGCTGGCCAGGAAGGCTGCGGCGCCGCAGGGCACCATGAGGGCGTACTGGAGGTTGACGATCGTCCGCTGCCGGCCGGAGGCCCGCGCGCTCATCATCAGCGTGGCGATGATGCCCGCGTCGAAGGGCTTGTGCAGCAGGATCGCGAGAAAGGTGGCGCAGCCGGCGAGCAAACCAGCGCCGTGCCGCGCGTCGGCATCCACGGAGGCGGCCAGGGCGGCGCCGTCGGCGAGGCTGTGGAGTGCCAGGCCGGCGAAGGCGCCGCACCAGGCCCAGCGTCCGGTGGGTCCCTGGGCCGGGTGGTGGGCGTGGCCGCCGTGGCCACAGCCGTCGTGGTGGGCGTGGGCGTGGCCGTCCGGGCCGCCGTCGGCGGTGTGGTGGGCATGGCCGTGAAACGCCCGCTCCAGCAGGAACATCGCGAAGAAGCCGACGAGCACCCAGCCCATCGTGGTCTCGAGATCGCGATCGAGCTGCAGCCACGCATGCGGCAGCCGGTGCAACAGGCCGACCCCCAGGAGCACGCCCCCGGTCAACGACAGCAGCACCTGGGTCTGTCGGTGCGTGAGCGACAGGAAGGCGACCGAGGACCCGCCCGCGACGGCTGCCAGCGCGATCAGCGCCAGCTGAACCGCCAGCACGGCAGGCGTCGGCGCATCAGCGGCGGCAAGAAGGGGCGGCATCGACGAGGATTCCGGA
>JBJTHX010000392.1:0-4548 GCA_046094745.1 Planctomycetia bacterium | reverse complement strand
CGCCGTGTATTTGGTGGTGTCGGCGTTGTAGAGCGACGCTTGCCGGGCAAACTGCAGCACGCCGCCGGTTGGGTTCATCGGACCCATCGTCGATGGGTTCGTTCCAGAAATGAGGAGCGTGCCGGCCGAGACGCCGGTGGCGCCCGTGTAGAGCAGCGATCCGGAGAGCACGAGCGGTCCCGCGCCCGACTTCGTGAGGCTCGTGACCGGAAACGTGGTGTAGGTGCCGTCGGAGACGTTGCCGCCGACCGTGACCGTGCCGGTCGCGCTGACGTTCCGCGACGGGCCGGCGCCGAGGCCGAGCGACACCGGGCCCGTGCCCATGTGGAGGCCCGTGCCCGAACTCGTGAAGGTGAGGTCCACGTCCCAGATCTGGGCGTTGTTCGTGCCTATCCGGCCGCCGCCGGTGAGGCTGGCGTGCGGAACTCCGGAGATCGTAAGCGTGCCCGTGCCGAAGGGGGATGCCGTCGCCGATCCGTCCGCAGTCCCAAACGAAAAGCCGCCGCCGTTCGAGGCGTACGTGAGGCCTCCAGAAAACGTGTGCTGATTACCCCAGCCGTTGCGGCCGTGTTCCCAGTAGTCCTGTCTGCCGAGCACGACGCGGCCGGCTCCGGTCGGGCCGTCGACGATCGGGGCGTTCATCATGAAATCGCCATAAGCGAGCACGAGTTCGTTGCTGGCGCCGATGACCACCCGGCCTCCCGTGGAATTGATGGTGACGTACCCACCGCCGCCGGAGCTGCCGACCCGCCGCGAGATGCCATTCAAAACGAGGTCGTTGGCGCCGAGGCTGATCGTGGCCGCGGCCTGGGAATTGATGTAGATCGTGTTGGCCGTCCGATTGCCCGTGAGCGCGCCGCCCGCGGAGAGCTGGTAGTTCGCGGTTGGATCGGTCAGGTCATTGATCACCGAAGTGCCGGAGTAGGTCAGCGTCTCCAGCACGCCGCCGGCCCCGACCCGAACGTACTGATTGCCCACGTCGGTGGTGAGTTGCGTGGCCGTGATCGCCCACGGGCCGAGGATGCCGTTGGTGTTGGTGTTCGAGGTCGTGACGATTCGCGACGGGCCGAGGAGCGTGGTGGAGCTGTTGCCGAACTGGACGATCCCCCCGCCCGCAGATCGGCTGATCGCCCCCAAGTTGAGTTGCACGGTGCCGGACGTGCCGGGGTTGAGGACGACCAATCCGAACCCGGGCCGGATATTTGTCGAAGCAACCGTTTGCACGGACGTCGTGCTGGCCGACCCGCTCAGCGACAGCCCGCCCGACCCCATGACGAGCCTGCTCGCTGACGGGACGCGGCCTGCGGTCCCGGAGAGCGTGCCTCGCTGTACGGTCGTGTCGCCCGTGTAGGCCTGCGCCGTGGCGAACAATACGTTTGCTGGGCCATCGGCCCATACTCCGAGGTTTCCGGACGCGCCACCATCGGAGATCGTGCTGTAAATTTCTGCGTCCCGGCCGCTTACGATCATCCCGCCGATGTTGAGCGTCATGTTCTGCGTCGCTCCGGCCTGCCGGGAGACCGGCGCGTAGACGTACATGTCGTAGGCGCCCACGGCCGCGTGGCGATACTTCCAGGCCTGTGAAGTCGCCAGCGCGACCGAGAGATTGCTGCCGGCGGTGGCACTGCCGATGTTGAGGTCCCCCAGATCGGTGACGGTGTCGATGCCACCGGCGCCGAGGACGAGGAGTGAGTTGGCCGTGCCGGTGCCGTTGAGAGTCCCCTGATAGCGGGCGAAGAAACTGTTCGCGAAACTCGTCCCCGAGGGCACCGTGATCGTCCACGCGTTCGTGGACGTGATCACGTTGCTCGACGCCGCCGGCGTGAAGCCGGTGGGCGAGAGCGTGGGCGAGGTGGACCACTTGGTGCCGGTCGTCCACGTGCCTGACCCGCCGGTCCAGTAGAGGTTTTGGGCATGCGCCGTCTGCGCGACGGACACGGCCGCCACGCACGCGACGAGGCAGGTGACTACCATGCCGGCCGGCTTGTGCCGAATATGGTTGGTCATCGATTGAGTTCCCGAATGCCCACGACCTCGGCGCAGATCACACACGTCAGGACCGCGGGTAAAAATCATCCCACCACCCAAACGGCGTCATTATTCTCTTCCCGTCCCCCCTGCGCCCAGCGAATTTCCTTTGCAAATCGGCCGCACTCTTTTGCAAAAACGGCCGGAGCCGGTGCCCCGAAAAAGGTGCCAGCCACCAAATCTGGGCAAACTGGCGTTCGATCCCCGATCGGCATGGCCGGCGGGCTTGCGGCATCTCGATGGAGTCCGATCGCTTCCGCGTTGGGCTTCCTGGGAGTCCACGGGTTGAAACTCGGAGACATGCTCACAGAAAGCCCACAGTTGGCCGCCGTGCGGAAGATGACCCTGCCGCTCGCCGAGGCCCAGGGCTTCGTCACCGACGAGGATGTCTTCAAGGCGATTTCGTGAGGGTCGTCCTCGACACCAACGTGCTGCTGGCGGGGCTCGCCACTCACGGTCTGTGCGAGGCCCTGCTGACATTGGTCTATCGCGACGACGTGGTGATCATGTCGGAGCACATTCTCGAGGAAGTGTTCCGCCACTATCGCGGCACGTTCGCACGAGTCGATATCCTGTCGCCCCGGGCCTTCGACGACCGGCTACGGGAAATGCACGACACGTCCTCAGCGGGCGTGCAAAGCCCGGGCGATCACGGGGGCGAGGTTGTCGGCGTATTCGATCGCGCCGTGGTCGTCGATGTGGATGAGGTCGGAGTTAAGCGACGCCGTGCGGCGGATCAGCTCCTCGCCCGGCAGGAAGACGAGGTTCGGATGGTCTTTTGCGAGCCGCTTGGCCACGTCGGCCATCGCCTGCCGGCAGGTGGCGAGCGCCGCGGGCGGCAGGCCCGGCTTCTCGAACCGCAGGATCGGCGAGGCGAGGATCACCGGCTTCGTGGGATGCGCGGAGAGGATCGTCTTCAGGAACGCTTCCAGCCGCTCGGGATAGCCCTTGTCCCAGATGGCGTTGGTGCCGACGTGGAGCGAGAGGATGTCGAAGTCGGTGCGGGCGGCGATGTCGGCCGCCATGGCCGGCTCGGCCTTGCCGTGGCCACCGATGCCGAGGTTCGTGGCCGCCAGTCCCAGCCGGCGGGCCACGAGGTCGACCCAGGTCATCGTGGGAATCGAGACGTTCGCCCCCTGCGTGATCGAGTCGCCGTGGACGAGCCACCGCTTGCCGAGGGCGTCGGGCAGCCGGCGGTAGTCGTAGGGCGCGAAATCGGCCTCGAGCTTCGCGTCGGCATTCACCCGCACCTTCAGGATCTCGAGCTCGCAGTGCGTGGGGAACACGAACCGCACGACGTCGGTCTCCGGGAGCGGCCCCCAGGGCTTGAACCTGAAGGTCTGCGGCTCGCGGCTGTCGGGCACGAAGGCCACCGTGGGCAGTTGCTTGTGAGGCCCGCGGATCCACTCGGCCGTCACTCCCGAGCCGTCGGCGAACCGGCAGCGGGCGGTGACCTCCAGCACGCGGATCGTGCCCTTGAGCTGTAGTTCCACCGCCGTCGCCATCCGGGCGATCGGCCGCATCTGGTTGCCGAGGGCGTCGAGCGAAGCCCGCGTGAACCGCAGCGGGATCACGCCTTCGGCCGTCTTCTCCACTTCCGCCGCGTTGACGAACGTCACGGCCGCGAGATCGACCTCGCGGAGTTCCGTCGCCGGCTCGGCCGCGCGGCTCGCCGCTGGAGGCAGGGCGACACAGGCCGCGACCGCGGTGCCGAGAAGAGCGAAACGCAAGCCGGGACGGTTGCCGGTTGTTTTGGAGCCCGTAGCGCGAGCGAGGGAATGTGCGTGGTTGCATGGAAGGCGGATTCCCTCAGCTTGCGCTTCGGGCTTCCAGGGCAGGTGGCAAGAAGAGCCGCAAGGATCCGCTTCGGGCTCCGAGGGCAGGCGGGCAGGCGGCAATTGTTCAGAGTGGATCATCGATGGGTTCCTCCAGGAGATCATCGAGTTCCTCGCCGTAGGCCTCGATCTCGGCCATCCGCACCGGGCCGTCGGTGCGGTCGGTGTCGGTGCGGCCCGCCCAGAGCCAGTGGATCTCCTCCACCAGGCCCGGCGGGCAGGCAAACACGTTCACCAGATTCGTGTTGTCCACCACCTGGCCCAGCGGAATCCAGTTGGGACTGCCGGCTTGGCGGACGAATAGGCCGTAGCGGGGCGAGACCTTCTCGGCGACTCCTCCCTGGGTGAGCACGGGGCCGGTGTTGTCCTCGTAAATGGCGATCGACGTCAGCGCACGCGGCTTCTTGAACCGGACGGTTCCCATGGCCGAATCGACTCCCGCCCCCTTCACGGAAGGCCCCCAGAGCGTGTCTTCCCCCGCGATCCGCCCATTCACCATCCGCAGCGAAGAGGCACCGCACGAAAACGGCGCCGATCGCACGAGGCTGCTGCCGCCGGTCCAGGGAATCACCGCGCACGCGAGATCGCCCGCCGCCGCCCGCTTCGCCATCGGCCCGCCCTCCAGGAGCAGGTTGGGTCCCTGGAATCCGATCGCCGCCACGAGGGGCTCCGCGATCACGAGGCC
>JBJTHX010000391.1:0-6506 GCA_046094745.1 Planctomycetia bacterium | reverse complement strand
ACGGTGGTGCGGGCCGGGGCCGGCCGGTGAGGCAGGGGGCGGCAACGCGGCACATCCGCGAAAACCCCGGTGCAATCCTCGATTGTCGCGGGACATCGGTGCCGGGGTCAAGGTGACCGGCCCGGACGGTGCCGCCGCCGCGCCGCATGCGCCTGGCCGCATTGACCCGGCCAGCGGTCGGACTACGCTCCCCCGGGGAGACTTTTCATGCGACGGCGGCGACAGCGGAGGCCCGGCGCGCGACTCTGCGGCGAGCGGCTCGAGCCGCGGTTGGCGTGCAGCGCGGGGGCGTGGTCGTCCGCGTTGCCATGGGCCGTGCCGGTGGCCGGCGGTGCCGTGGCTGCGGAGGTCGCCGTGCAGGCCGTGGTGCCGGTGGCGTCACCGGCGTTGGCCGACGCGTGGTCGGGCCAGGCGGGCTTCGTCATGGACCCGAGCCGCGGCATCGCGACCAGCAGCGGCCGCCAGTTCACGCACGCGAGCATGATCAGGGACGGCGACCGGATCCGCGCCTACACGACCGAATGGATCCCCGATGGCGACGGCATCTGGGACAACGACCGCTACGGCGTCAGGCTGTTCACGACCGCCGACGGCGATTCCTGGGTGGACGAGGGCATCGTCTTGAGGCCGCGCCGCGGGACGTGGTGCGACCAGATGACCTCGTTCCCGGGAGTCGCGAAGGTCGGGTCGACCTACTACATGGCGTTCGAGGGCAAGGGCTTCGACGACTTCGCCGACATCGGCCTCGCCACCAGCGCCGACGGCGTGCACTGGGAACTGAGCCCGAAACCGATCCTCAGGCACACCGGCCGCGGCGTCGAGCGGATCAACATCGGCACCCCGTCGTTGCACCACGAGAACGGCGTCTGGACGCTGTTCTACCACGCCTTCGACGGGCGGGACTGCCGGGTGCTCGCGGCGACGGGCACCAGCCTGCAGGCCCTCACCCGGGTGAACCGGGGCCGGCCGATCATCGACACCTCCCGCTCCGGCATCGACTCCGGAACGATCGGCAAGCGGAGCCAGGTGATCCGCGAGGGCGGCTTCTACTACATGGCGGTCGAGGTCAGCAGCGACCTGACGGCCGCCCGCGGCTTCGGCGGCAGCGACTGGTCGACGATCCTCGTCCGTTCGCAGGCGCTCCATAGCGGCTGGCAGAAACTGCCCGGAACGCTGCTCCGCACGACCGGCTCCAGTTTCGGCTTCGACGGCCCGGAGCTCGTCGCCGTCGGCGGCCAGTGGCGGCTCTACAGCCGCGACAAGGGGGCGTTCACGCGGTATGCGGTGCTCGCGGCGGCGTCCCCCCTGACCTTCGAGGCCGAGCGCGACCTGGAGCACCAGGTCGGCCGGCCCGAAACCGACGGCTGGGGCGTCGGGCCGGGCGATGCCGCGGGTCGGCTCGTCAGCCACGGCCCGTTCACCACGGCCGTGCCATCCGGCCCGCGCACGGCGACGTTCCGCCTCCTGATCGACGACGTCTCCCGGGACGACCGGGCCGTCCTCGGGATCAGCGTCCGCGACGCGGCGACGGGCCGGGTGCTCGCCCGCCGCCAGATCACCCGCCGGCAGTTCACGGCCGCGGGCCAGTACCAGGACTTCACGGTCGGCTTCTCCGCCGGCGCCGGGCAGCGGCTGGACTTCCGCGTCCACTACCTGGGCAACGCCTCGTGCCGCCAGGACCGCGTCAGCGTGCGGTGATGCCAGCGGCGGCCGCGGCGCGGCGGCGGGCGATGAGGGCGAGCCCGAGACCGCAGGCCCACGGCAGGATCCGGCCCGTGCGGCTGTAGAGCGTGCGGCCCTCGAGCAACGGGATGTCGGCCCGCAGCATCTCGCGGGCGTGCAGCGGCACCGCCGCGGTGACGATGCCGGCCGGGGAGACGACGCAGGTCTCGCCTGTGGCGGCGCACCGCAGCATGCATCGCCTGGTCTCCACCGCGCGGAGTTGGGCGAGGAGCCGATGCTGCCGCAGCGTCAGCGGCTCGGTGAACGCCGCCCCGTTGATCAGCGACACGAGCAGGTTTGCGCCGTTGGCCGCCAGCGACCGGGCCGCGCCGGAGATCATGTCCTCGTAGCACATCATCACGCCGAGCCGCGCCCCGGCGCCGACCGCCAGCACGGTCGGCTCGGTGCCGGCCGTGAACTCGTCCTGCATCGGGAAGTAGCGCTTGATGTCCGGGTACCAGTCCTCCCCCGGCACGTACTCGCCGAAAGGCATGAGGTGCCGCTTGTGATAGCGGCCGACGATCGCGTGCGTGGGATCGACGAGGATGCCGCTCTGGTAGAGCGCCTGCGGCTTGTCGGGATGCCCGCGATAGAACTTCCCGCCGAAGAGGATCGGGCACGCCGGCTCCTCGAGCGGCCGCATGCCCGCGTTGGGCGCCCGCGACATTTCCTCCACGCGGTCGGGGTCGGCGAGCGAGTCGAGCCGCTCGTCGTAGCAGCCGCCGCTGCACTCGGGCCAGCAGACGAGGGCCGGGGGGCCGGCGGGATCGGCGTCACCGGCTTCCGTCTGCTCCCGCAGGGCGTCGATGCCGCCATCCTCCTCGGGATTCGCCTGCACGAGGGCCACGTCGATCCGCGGCGCGGCCGCCGCCGCGGCCGACCAGTGCCCGACGGCCCAGGTGCCGTAGGCAAGGTTCGCCGCGCCCAGGGCGGCGGCCGCCACCACGGCCCGCGGGGGCCGCGCGGCGGCCGCCAGGAGCGACCCGCTGCCCGATGCGGCGAGCAGGTGCACCGCCCAGACGAGCAGGCCGGCGTGGGCGTAGAGCACGAGCGTGCTGAACTCGGGGCCGAAGAGATCAACCGCCTGCACCAGCCACGGCCAGGCGATTTGCGAATAGCCGAGCTTCCAGGGAAAGACCGCCGGCATGGTTGCCTCGAGCACCACGGCGAGGAGTCCGGCGGGCAGCCAGGCGGCCAGCGGATCGGTCCGCAGTCGGGCGACGAAGAGGATCGGGGCGGCGAGTCGGAGCGCGTCCCAGAGCACGATCGGCGCCGCGACGGAGAGGCCCACCCAGTCGGGCGCGTCGAGCGCGAAGGCGAGCACCTTCGGCGTCCAGTGGAGGGCGGCGGCGATCGCCGCGGTCGCCCCCGCGATGGTCCAGAACTCGCCCCACCAGCCGCGGGCGCGGCCCGCGAGCAGCAGGGCGGCGGCCACGCCCACCCAGGCGGACCAGGCAAGCCGTTGCTCGAGCCACGGGGCGGCGACGAAGACGGAGATCGCCAGGGCCGCGGCGGGAGCGGCCAGCCAGCGCACGACCATCACTCCCGGCGGCGGCGGCGCGGAGGCGGGTTGCATCCCAGGGGCAGTGGCAGGCGAAGCGGTCATGCCTCGACTTTACCCTCGGCGGGGCGCCGGGAAAAACAGCCGAGCCGAACGGAACTCCGGGGGTGTCGCCACCCCCTCGGTCCCGTTCGGCTCGTCAAGGCTGCCGAAAATCGGAATCGTCGATGATCAGGGCGTAATCTTCGGGATCTGCACGACGGGGGTTCCGGCGTCGTCGGAGATCAGCGCCGTCGTCTTGGCACCGGCGTTGAGGTTGTACAGGGCCAGACCCGCGTCGTCGGCGATCAGCGCACCGGTCACCGGGTCGAACGCGACCGCGATGAGGACACCCTTACCGCTGGGGACCATGACCGTCTTCGTGCCGCCGTCGGCGATGACAACGGCGCCGAACTTCTTTTGGGCCTGCTTGACGGTGGTGGGTAAGTCCCCGCTCTTGATGCCGAACACGCACAGGCTCTCGCCGGACGCGTTGCTCGTCTTGATCGACACCGTCCGCTTCGTCCCGCCGCCACCGGCCTCGGCCGGAGCTGCGACGAACGCCGTGGCCGCGACGGCCAGAACCGCGATTGCAAACCTGCGAATCATGAAACTCTCCTTTGCAGAGCAAAATCGAACCCATCGAAACCCAAACCACTGCCGGATCTCGCAAGACTTGGCACGTTCTCCAGCGACCGGCCGCCACGAGCGATCGGTTGTACGTTCATGCACTCGGCTCCCTACTGCCGCAGGGCGGCCGATTCGCCGCCGTTGCGGGAGCAGATTGCCGAAAGCACGACCGGATCCGTTGATTCATCGAGGAAGACGACCCGCGCGTCGCCGAACGCCACCATGGCGCCACCGGGATGCAGGCTGCGGATGTCGCTCTTCGTCGTGTTGATGATCGCTTCCGTCTGGGGGAAGCAGTTGTAGACGGCCCAGCGGCCGAACGGGTCGTCGTCGTTCGTGGGCTCGTTTGCCGCCGGCCCGCGGTCGGCCGACTCGCCCAGCAAGAGCGTCTGGCTCATGCCGTCACTGACCGACCCGCTGCGCACCGCGTCGCCGGTCTCCTTGACCGGGACCAACAGACCGGCCGTCATCATCGTCGCCGGCGGATCGCCGCCGGGCAGGTCGAGAATCCACGAGCCCGAGATGCCGCCAAAATCAGTCTTGCCGGGATAGTCGAGCACCGCCGACGGGCATCGGTAGACCGAGATCCTTCGATCCGCCACGTCGTCGTTGCCGCCGGCAGCATTCCAGGCCTTGCGATAGTCGATCCGACTCGACATCGCCTCCTCCAAAAAGGGCAGGACGAAGGACGACCAGGCATGCAGCGTGCCGTTCGGAAGATCGGCCCCTGCCGGCGTGGCGTCGTAGCCCGGGGGAAGCCGGCGGCGGTTCGCCTCGTAGCCGGCCACGGCCAGGGCCGATTGCCGAAGATTGTTCGTGCAGGCCGCCCTGCGGCCCGCCTCCCGCGTCCGCTGCACGGCGGGCAGCAAGAGCCCGATGAGCACGCCGATGATGGCGATCACAACGAGCAATTCGACCAACGTGAACCCAAAGCGGGCTCGATCAGCCGGGCCGCGGTGTGTCTTCGATAGAATGCCGATGGAAATCATGGCTGGCTTGTGGTTGACGGGCCCCAGGGAAGATCGCTCTCACTCGACCCGCAACCACGAGTCTTAAGAGGGACTCCTTTCGGGGGCAGGCCCCGAAAGAGGCCGCAGTATAGGGCGACTGGAAAAGATGTAAAGCCTGCGGGAGTGGCGATGGTTAGGCGGATTGTAAGGCCTCAGAAAAGGGCGGATTTGTGGCCTCTGTGCATTGATCGAAACCCTTTTTGCGTGCCTAAGCCTCTTTGGAGGGTGGGTTTGCGCCGTTTTTTTTCGGCTGCTCTCTACAATCCGCGTCCGGGCCGTCCTTGCGGGAGACAGTGCATGCGACATGCCTTCTGGCCGGCGACCCTCGTGCTGGGCCTACTCACGGCGGCAGGCGTTGCCGCCGCTCAGGAGGCGGGGGTCCGACAGCGGGCGGTCGCGGTGCTACGCGTCGGCCTGTCGGGCACGGGTGCCGATGCGTTCTGGCCGGCGATGCACGCCGCCGAAGGATTGACGGCGGCCGGCTTCCCTGCGGAGGTACGGGCGGCACTCCAACCACGGCTGGCCACCGAGGAAGACCCCCGACATCGCTGCGGGCTGGCCCGCGAGCTCGTGCGGGCGGGCGATCGCGGGAAGCTCGCGATCCTGGCGGGCGTTCTTGCGGGGGAGGATGCTCTCGGCCACGTGCACGCGGCCGAAAGTCTCTTCAAGGTGGGTGAGATCGGTGACGCCGCTGCAATGGAGCGGGCCGCCAGGCAGCGAAACGACATCAAGCTGTGGCTGATGGCATCCGCGGCGCTCGCCCGCGGCGGCAATGCAGTGGAGCTCGCCGCCATCCGCGCGGCCCTGCGCGGTGACGACGCCGATGGCATCATGCTGGCGGGCTGGATCCTCGGGCAGACCGGGGATGCGACCGACATCGAGCCGCTACGTGCCCGCCTCGACGATGCAGCCACGCCGCTGGCCCGCGCCTATCTGGAGCACGCCCTGGCCATGCGCGGCGACGCCGCAGGACTCGAGGCCCTGGGGCGGAATCTCACCGCGGCCGACGATACGATCCGCGTGGCGGCGGCGAACGCGGCCGGTGAGGCCCGTGCGGCCGCCTTCGCGCAGCAACTCGTGCGGCTCCTCGAAGATCCGGCACCGGACGTGCGGATCCGTGCGGCCCACGCCCTCGTAGCGTTGGATCATCCAGACGGTCCGCCGCGGGCATCGCCCGGGCCGGAAAAGCCCCGCTCAGGTTCGGCGGGCACGACTAGGTGACCGGATTCGCCGTGCGGGTCAGGGACACGTTGTAGTTCACCGGCTGCAGGTCCGGTGACCGGAGGCGGAGCGAGTAGGTGCCCGCCGGCAGCGTGAACGTGCCGCTGGTCTGCGACGGATTCTCGGTGGGCTCGAGTTCACGCTCGAACAGGGGGCCAGCGCTCGTCCGCTCGATTTCGAGATCCGGGTAGCGGTTGTTGACCGGGTTCAGCGTCACGTGCAGGGTCCAGGAAAAGCCCAGGGGAACCGTGAACGAGGAGAACACCTTGTCGCGCTTGCTGGTCGACGTGCCAGTCAGCGTTTCGGAGCCGTTTGCGAACGCGAGGACCGGGCCGGCAGGGGTGTCGTCGTCACCGTCGTCGCCGTCCTCGTCCTCGTCGTCG
>JBJTHX010000390.1:0-3739 GCA_046094745.1 Planctomycetia bacterium | reverse complement strand
ATGGGGCATGGTCGCGATGGTCTGGGCCGGCATGTTCGCGGCGGGCGTGCTCGCGATCTGCCTCGTCCGGCGGCCACTGATGGCGGGCATCCTCGCCCTCGGCCTGATCGTCGCGGTGCTGGTGGCGGTGGATTGGTTCGTGCCCTGGGACTTACGCATGTCCTACTTCGAGGTGGCGCGGAACCGGTTCGTGGCCTTCGCCGGCGGCATGCTCGCGATGTCGGTCGCCGGCACGGTCGCCGCCTGGTGGGCCGCCAGCCGCGACATCGCGATCATCCGGTGAGGCCGCTTCGGAACCACGCCCTGCCCAAGGAGAAGCCCATGCAACGCCTTGCACTTCCATCCCGCGCCGGTTGCCATCCGCGCGGCTTCACGCGTGTCGAGTTCGTGATGGTGATGATCATGGTCGCCGTGCTGGTGGCGCTGGTGATGCCGGCCATTCAAGCGAGCCGTGAGGAGAGCCGCCGCGCCGTCTGCGGGCACAACCTCCACCTCCTCGGGTACGCCGGCAACTGCGGCAGCGGCAGCGCGTTCCGCTGCGACGACGAAGCGTGCCGGAAGCACACCGACCTCTATGCGACCCACGACGCCTGGGTGTCCGGCAGGCCCATGGCGGAAGACGGCGACGGCAAGTAGCCGATCAGTCGAGGGCGATGTCTTCCAGGCGGAAGGCTTCGATCGCCGTGCGGGTGGCGATCACGATGAAGCCGTCGCCCGCGTGGCCGTAGCCGCCGAGGCCGGTGATCGCCGCGCCGTGGCGGTAGGTATCCACCACGCGGCCGTCGGCCCAGGCCACCGTGACGGCGCCGTCGGGGGCCGCGATCAGCCACTGGCGGCGCGGCGTGCCCAGGAGATCGGCCCAGGCGATCGGCTCGACCGGCGCCTCGCGATGGACGCCGTCGGCCAGCGGGAGTTCCCATTCGATCCGGCCGTCGGCCGCGACGCCGACGGCCACGTTGTGGCCGACGCCGCTGCCCGCCATGCCGACCGCGGCCCAGGCGCCGTCCGGCGCGACCGGGCCCGAGACCAGCGACCGC
This sequence comes from Planctomycetia bacterium, assembly GCA_046094745.1. Lineage (GTDB taxonomy): Bacteria > Planctomycetota > Planctomycetia > Pirellulales > UBA1268 > QWPN01. The sequence continues at coordinate 2,702 of JBJTHX010000390.1, read as the reverse complement.
AACCGCCAGGCCGCGTCCGCCAGCGGGCGGCGCGGGCCGCCGGAAACCGCGAGGGGCACGAGTCGCCCCGTGGCGTCGACGACGAGCAGGCCGCAGGCCGCGTCGCCCGGCGGGCCGACGGCCAGGTCGAGCACCGTGCCGACCGACCGCTCCTTCCAGATTCGCTCGCCGGCCAGCGTGGCCGCCTGCACGCCCACGGTGCCGAAATAACCGACCACGATCTCGGGCGTTCCGTCGCCGTCGGCGTCCACGAGGTGCGCCGTGGAGATGCCGTCGTGCGTTCCCGCGTCGGGAGGCGGATAGGTGGCCTGCAGGTTCCAGGCTGCGTCGAACACGAACCCATGCCGGCCCCCACGGGCGGCCCCCAGCCACCACCGCCGACCGGTCGCGTCGACGGCTGTCCGCAGGAACCGCACCGCCTCCCCCGCCGGAAGCGCGAGTTCGTGGCGGCCCAGTTCGGTGCCATCCGGCCCGAGTTCGACGGCCGTCCGCCAGCCGGCGAGGACGTCGAGCGTCGGCGACTCGCCGCCTCCGTGGGCGGCGTCGAGGCAGACGACGTTGCCCGGTAGCGCCACGTCGGCCGCCCGCCAGGCGCGGGCGAGCTTGAACCGCACCGGCTGTCGCCGCGGCGCGATCACCTGCTCGGGCAGCGGCTCGACAGCCCCCATGCCAGCGCCGGCCGCCTTGGCGAGCCGCTCCTTGTATTCCCGCAGCCGCGCCGCGTGGCGGTCGCGGACTAGTTTCGGCACGTCGTCTCCGGCGACGACCGCGGCCAGGTCGGCCGCCACATCGGCGGCGATCAGATTGTGCTCGCCCACGATCAGGTCGGCGACCGTACCGTCGCCGGCGAGGATCACCGTCGTGGGAAACGCCGTGACCCCGATCGCCTCGGCCGCCGCGGCCCGCACGTCGCGGGTGAGTTCACCGACGCCGCCGTATTCGGCCAACTGCTTCCGCAGATCGCTTGCGGCGACGTCCGCCTCGTCGACACTCACGGCCAGGTGGCGGACCTCGACGGCGGGCAGGCCGGCGGCCCGCCGGGCCGCGGCGAACCGCGCAATGCCGGTGGCGACCTGCGACATCGTGCGGGTGCACGGCTCGCAACCGGTGAAGAAGAATTCGATCACGGCCGGCCCGCCGGCGAGCGAGTCGCGACCGAGCGAGCGGCCCGCGAGGTCGGTGACGGTGAACGGCTCGACCGGCTTGCCCACCCGCGGGCTCACGGACGGCGGTGCCCGCAGCGGCTCGAGCCGGGGCACCTCGGCGGCGCCGACCGGCACGTCGAAGACGAACGCCGCCGCGGGGATCTCGTCCGCCAACGAGGCCCCGACGAAGTCGACCACGACGGAGGCGCCCGTCACCGCACCGGCTTGCTGCGACAGCGTCGCGGCGTAGGCGTCGGTGGGCACCTGCATCCGCCGCAGGAGCTTCGTCTGCGGGTCGATCCACAGCGTGAGGGTGCCGTCGGGCTTCGCGACCTCCACCCGGGCACAGGCATGGCCGTCGACCTGCTCGCGGCCCACGATCCGCGGCGGGCCCGTGGCGTCGCCGAGGATCAATTCGACCGTGTCGTCGGCGAGCAGGAGCGCCAATTGCGTCGGGCAGCCGGCCTCCCCTTCGGCGAGCGCGGCGGCGAGTTCGCGGTCGGCGAACAACTGGTCGAGCGCGAGCGGGCTCTTCACCGGCTCCGCGAGCACCTGCCCGGGGATGCCACCGACCGCGGCGCGGAGCAGGCTCCCGTCGGCCACGATGCGGGCATCGTAGGCTTCGATCCGGAGCCGATCCGGCCGCGAGAAGGCGACGCGGAAAGGATGCGTCTCCTCGGTCGTGGCATCGCCGCGGGTCCGCACGATCCGCACCCGGGCATCGTCGGCGTAGCGGTCAGCTGCGCGATAGGCGCGACCCATCGCCGCGACGAGCCCGCGGGCGTCCTCGCCGCAGCCGCCGAGGCACAGGGCGGTGACGGCGAGGCCGAGGGCGGCGGTGGGGCGGAGCGCGGGCATGGTCGCATCTTGCTCGAAACGCGGCCCCGGAGGCCAGAGCATTCTGCACAGGTCCGGCACCGGTAGAATGCCGCTTTCTCTTCACCCCTTTCCCCGCAACCGGCTTGGCCACGATCACGCTCGACTACGGCGCCGCCGATCCGCTCATCCTCGAGATGGCGGAGGGCTCCCTCGTGACGGAGTGCCGCGGCCCTACGGGTGCCGCCGGCGCCGCGGCCGCCCGCGCCGTGGCCGACGCCGTCACGTCGCCGGCCCACGGCCCCCCGCTGGCCGCCCACGTCGTGCCCGGCGATCGGGTCGCGATCGCGGTGGCGGGCACGGTGCCGCAGCCGGCCGAGGTGGTCGCCACGGTGATCGACGGGCTTGGCGCAGCGGGGGTCGCGGCGGACGGCATCCAGGTGCTCCATGCGGCGGACGCCGCGGCCGTGCCGCCCGGGGCCCTGGAGTTCGACCGTGACCACGATGCGGCCACGTCGTACCTCGCGGCGGACGAGGCGGGGCATCCGCTCTACCTGGCGCGCCAACTCGTCGATGCCGACGTGGTGGTCGCCGTGGGGGCCTGGGAGTGGAACGCCGCGCTCGGCGGCCGCGGATTGGAGGGCGAACTGTGGCCCGCGTTCTCGCGGGCCGCGGCCGCCGACGACCTCACCCGCGACCTCGCCCGCCGCGGCCGGCTGGCCCTGGCCGACTGGAAGGCAC
>JBJTHX010000389.1:0-2741 GCA_046094745.1 Planctomycetia bacterium | reverse complement strand
GCGCGGCCCGCGATCGCCTGGCCGCAGAGCAGGCCGCAGAGCTGGTTGCCCGTCAGCGTCCGCCACTCCGCCCCCGGTGCGAGCGACTCCGGCACCGCCGCCCCGAGCCGGTCGCAGTCGGGATCGCTCGCCAGCACGAGGTCGTCGCCCCGCTCCCGGGCCTCCGCGATCGGGCCGCCGAGCACGGCCGGGTTTTCGGGATTGGCGACGTGCCCCGGCACGTTGGGGAAGTCGCCGCTCGGCTCCGCGTGCGGCCCGTAGAGCCGCAGCCGCTCGAACCCCGCGCCACGGAGCACGGGCACGACGGCGCTTGCGCCCACGCCGTGCAGCGGCGAGTAGAGGATCGACACGTCCCGTGGACCGGGCGCCGACAGCGCGAGGACGGCCGCGACGAAGGCGGCGTCCACCTCGTTCTCCACGAACCGCACGCGGCCCGCGGCCACGCCCGCGTCGAAGCTCTCCCGGCGCACCGTCTCGACCCGCATCACGCGGTCGATGATGCCCTTGTCGTGCGGCGGGAGCACCTGCACGCCTCCCTGCCAGTACACCTTCACGGCGTTGTCGGTCGGCGGGTTGTGGCTGGCCGTGACCATGATGCCGCAGGTGCTCCGCGTGTGCCGCACGGCGAACGAGAGTTCGGGAGTGCTGCGGAAGCCGCGCAGGAAAAAGACCTCGAAGCCCGCCGCCAGCAGCACCTCGGTGCACAGCCGGGCGAAATGTTCGGAGCGGTGCCGCGTGTCGTAGGCGATCGCACAGGAGGGCGTCTCGCCGGCGGGCAGGACGCTCCGCACGTAGTCGGCCAACCCCTGGGCACTCTCGCCGATCGTCCGGTCGTTGATGGCATTGGAGCCGACCGGGTGCATGGTGCCGCGGCGGCCCCCGGTGCCGAAGGGGATGACCGTCCAGAAGACGTCGTCCAGTTCCCGCCACGCGCCAGCGTCGATCCGCGCGGCCAGTTCGCCGGCGAACTCCGCATACCGCGGCTCGACGAGCCAGTCCCGCATCGTGGCCGCGGAGTGCTCCGTGATCGCGTTGGCGGCCCGGGCGGCGGCGATCGCGTCGAGGCGGCGGGCGAGTTCCGGGGACGTGGGCATCGGGCGGGCTCCGGCGACGGTCGTGACGGGCAAGGCGGTTGACGGGCGGCCGTTTTATACTCCGCCGGCCATGAGCGTTCCCCCCGGCAGCGCCGAGCCCCTGATCGTGAGCGTTTCGGGACTGCGTGGCGTGGTGGGACAGTCGCTCACGCCCGCCGTCGCGGTCCGCTACGCGGCCGCCTTCGCCGCCGGGCTGCCCGCCGGACCGATCGTCATCGGCCGGGATGGTCGGGCCAACGGCCCGCCGCTCGCCCACGCGATCGCCGCGAGCCTGCTGGCGTCCGGCCGCGACGTCATCGACTGCGGCGTCGCGGCCACGCCGACAGTGGGCATCGTCGTCCGCGAGCGGTCGGCCGCGGGCGGCATCCAGGTCTCGGCGAGCCACAACCCGGCCCGCTACAACGGCATGAAACTCTTTTCGGCGGTGGGCCGCGTGCTGCCGGCCACCGCCGGCCGCGAGGTCCTCGCCCGCTACGAGGCCGCGGCCGCAGGGCCGCCGACCGCGACCACCGCCCATGGCCGCACGATCGCCTGCGATGGCATCGATGCCCACGTGCGGCTCGTCGCGGCGACCGTCGACGTCGACGCGATCCGCAGCCATCGGCCCCGCGTCTGGCTCGACGCCTGCCACGGCGCCGGCAGCCGCGTGGCCAGGCCCCTGCTCGAGCACCTCGGCTGCGACCTGGTCGTCGAGGGCGAGACGCCCGACGGACTCTTCGCCCACGAGCCGGAGCCGACGGCCGCGAATCTCGCGGGCATGCTGCCGCGGATCGCCGCGGCCGGGGCCGCCGTCGGCTTCTTCCAGGATCCCGACGCCGACCGGCTGGCGATCGCCACCGCGTCCGGCGAGTTCATCGGCGAGGAGGCGACGCTGGCGCTCGCGGCCGACGCGGTGCTCGCGAAGCGGCCCGGGCCGGTCGTCGTCAACTGCTCGACGAGCGGGATGACCGCCCTGATCGCGGCCCGGCACGGCGCGCCCTGCCACGTCTCGGCGGTGGGCGAGGCCAACGTGGTCGACCGGATGCTCGCCGTGGGCGCCGTCCTCGGCGGCGAGGGCAACGGCGGCGTGATCGACCCCCGCGTCGTGCTCGTCCGCGACAGTTTCGTGGCCATGGCCCTCGTGCTTGAGCGGACCCGCGCACATCCGCTCGAGCACCAGCGCCATGGCCACGAAGCTGTCGCGGACGAGCACCACCCGCGGGTCGATGACGCCGCCGTTGCCCTCGCCGCCGAGCACCGCGCCGCGGGCGAGCATCTCGTCCACGACGTTCGCCTCGCCGACCGCGGAGACGTGGCAGGGCATGCCGAACCGCGCCGCGATGATCGCGGCCATCCCGCTGGTCGAGCAGTTCACCACGATCGGGCCGGGCGTCCGCGCGAGCACGGCCTCCGCGGCCAGCGCGAGCGTCGCCTCCTCGCCGATGTATCCTCCGGCGGCGGTGGCGATCGCCAGCCGGTCGGCGTCGGGATCCTGGAAGAAGCCGACCGCGGCCCCGGCGGCGGCGATCCGCGGCAGCATGCCCGCGAGATTCGCGGCCGTCGGCTCCGGCTCGTGGGCGAAGAGTCCGTCGGGCGTCTCGCCCTCGACGACCAGGTCGCAGCCGAGGTGCTCGAGCAGGGGCCTGGCCACGCCGACAGTGGGCATCG